>NZ_OY762929.1:3790000-3965000 GCF_963666675.1 uncultured Desulfobacter sp.
GTGCTGGCAACTAACGATAAGGGTTGCGCTCGTTGCTGGACTTAACCAAACATCTCACGACACGAGCTGACGACAGCCATGCAGCACCTGTCTCTGTGCTCCCGAAGGCACTATCCCAGTTACGGGATATTCACAGGATGTCAAACCCAGGTAAGGTTCTTCGCGTTGCGTCGAATTAAACCACATGCTCCACCGCTTGTGCGGGCCCCCGTCAATTCCTTTGAGTTTTAGTCTTGCGACCGTACTTCCCAGGCGGTACACTTAATGCGTTAGCTTGGGCACAGCAGATTTTAATATCCGCTACACCGAGTGTACAACGTTTACTGCGTGGACTACCGGGGTATCTAATCCCGTTCGCTACCCACGCCTTCGCGCCTCAGCGTCAATATCGGCCCAGAGAGATGCCTTCGCCATCGGTGTTCCTCCTGATATCTACGAATTTCACCTCTACACCAGGAATTCCTCTCTCCTCTACCGTATTCAAGTCTTGCTGTTTCAAGTGCACTTCCGGGGTTGAGCCCCGAGCTTTCACACCTGACGGACAAGACCGCCTGCGCGCCCTTTACGCCCAATAATTCCGAATAACGCTTGCGCCCCCCGTGTTACCGCGGCTGCTGGCACGGAGTTAGCCGGCGCTTCCTCCACTGGTACCGTCAATAGAATCATCTATTAAACAATTCTAACTTCTTCCCAGTTGACAGAGCTTTACGACCCAAAGGCCTTCTTCACTCACGCGGCGTTGCTGCGTCAGGGTTCCCCCCATTGCGCAAAATTCCTCACTGCTGCCTCCCGTAGGAGTCTGGACCGTGTTCCAGTTCCAGTGTGGCTGATCATCCTCTCAGACCAGCTAACCATCGTTGCCTTGGTAGGCCTTTACCCCACCAACAAGCTAATGGTACGCAAACTCATCCCCAAACAATTGCTTTCAAGAAGAGGCAATCTTTCATCAATCTACTTATGTAAACCGACTTTATCCGGTATTAGCTACCCTTTCGAATAGTTATTCCAGGCTTGGAGGCAGATTATCTACGTGTTACTCACCCGTGCGCCACTCTACTCGGGATTGCAAGCAATCCCTTTCTCGTTCGACTTGCATGTGTTAAGCACGCCGCCAGCGTTCATTCTGAGCCAGGATCAAACTCTCCAGTTATAATCCTTTACTAAAACTTTTTAAGGTCTATGCTTAAAGCCGTTAAGCCTTGAGCATATTGTCATTGACCCGCTCTTTTCTTTTTCACTGACCAATTTTCAAAGATCAAGTTTTGTCTGGTGTTTCCTGTTCAACAAAACTCGGACAATATACACTCGAGTTTTAACCTTGTCAAACCTTTTTTCAAATTATTTTAAAATAATTTTATGATATTTTTTCTTGCCGGCCCTGAGCATGATTTCAGAGTCATTTACGTCATCAACAGTTACGACTTGTTCAAACGACCCAAGCCTTTCACCATTGATATAAGCCCCGCCCTGCTTAACGAGACGACGGGCATCGGATTTAGATTTACACAGCCCTGAATCACAAAACAGATCAACCACAAACATTTTAGCGACCACATCCGTTTTATCAAAGGTGCTGGTGGGCACAGATTCGTCCATACCGCCGGCAAGGGTTCCCCTGGGAATACTCGCAGAAGGTAAAAGATCAGAAGGCACCTCAATGGACCCAAACATAGAGGCAGCAGATTTAAGGGATTTCTGAGCCTCATCTTCACCATGGGCAATCTTAGTTGCTTCATATGCAAGAATGGTTTTGGCTTTATTTAAATCCGCGCCTGTCAGTTTTTTGACCAATTCGATCTCTTCCATGGGGATAAAGGTAAATAGCGCTAAAAATCTTGCCACATCCAGGTCATCGGTATTTACCCAGAACTGATAATATTCATAGGGGGAGAATCGTTCAGGATCGAGCCAGACAGCTCCTTTATGGGTTTTGCCCATTTTTATGCCCGAGGCAGTGGTAATTAAAGGAAACGTGATTCCAAAGGCCTGCTTGCCAAGGGTACGCCGGACAAGATCAATCCCGGCCACAATATTGCCCCACTGATCACTCCCCCCCATCTGGAGCAGGCAATCATGGGTTTTGGCAAGCTCCATGAAATCATAGGCCTGGAGCAACATATAGTTAAATTCAATAAAGGTCAGGCCGTCTTCTGATTCCATTCTGGATTTAACACTTTCGGCCTTGATCATTTTGTTTATGGAAAAGTGCCTGCCGATATCCCTTAAAAAGGCAATGTACTCCAACTGGGTAAGCCAGGCAGCATTATCAAGCATCAAGGCCTTATCTTCAGAAAAATCTATAAACCGGGATAATTGTTTGCGGATACCGGCCTTATTTTCATCAATCTGATCTTGGGTAAGCACCTTACGTAATTCGGTCTTACCTGATGGGTCACCAATAAGCCCAGTCCCGCCGCCGACAAGCCCAATTGGCCGATGGCCCTCCCGCTGCATGTGAGCCAAAGCCATGATGCACACCAAGCTTCCGACATGCAAACTTGAAGCGGTTGGATCAAAACCGATATAGCAGGTAGCCCGATTGTTTTCCAGATACTCTTCCAGTTCCTGGGTATGGGTAGTTGCGTCAATAAATCCACGTTCTTTTAAAATAGATAAAACACTCATGCCGTTTATTCCTTATCATTTCCTGGTATATTCAACCGCTCTAGTTTCCCGAATGACAACAACCTTCACCTGGCCCGGAAATGTCAGATTCTCTTCAATCTGGCGGGCAATATCTTTTGACAGCAGCATTGCACTTTCGTCCGTAATTTTTTCGCTTTCAGTAATGACCCGAATTTCACGGCCGGCCTGAATGGCGTAGGTATTTACCACGCCATCAAACCCATTTGCAATATTTTCTAAATCCTCCAGGCGTTTTACGTAATTTTCAAGACTCTCTTTTCGAGCCCCTGGCCTGGCACCCGATAGTGCATCTGCAGACTGTACTATAAAATCATACACACTTTCAGGCATCTGGTCTTCGTGATGAGACGCAATAGCATTGACGACGTTCTCGTTTTCACCATATTTTTTTGCAAGCTTAGCACCAATAATAGCATGTGCCCCATCCACCTCATGATCCACAGCCTTACCGATATCGTGCAACAATCCCATACGCTTGGCGAGTTTTATATCCAAGCCCAGTTCAGCTGCGATAATACCGGCCAAAAATGCCACTTCAACGGAATGCTGCAAGACGTTCTGGGCATAGGAAGTTCTAAATTTTAATTTTCCAAGAACTTTAATCAGTTCCGGATCAATGCCGTGCACACCCAAATCGAACGCGGCCTGCTCACCAGCTTCTTTAACGGCCAGATCAACTTCTTCGGTTGCACGCGCCACGACATCCTCAATGCGCGCAGGATGGATTCTTCCATCGGAAATCAATTTTTCAAGGGAGAGCCTTGCCACTTCACGCCTGACAGGGTTGAACCCTGATAAAATAACAGCTTCCGGAGTATCGTCAATAATCAGATCTATGCCGGTTGCGGCTTCCAACGCCCGGATATTGCGGCCCTCCCGGCCAATAATCCGACCTTTCATTTCATCTCCAGGCAAATTCACCACAGAAACGGTACGCTCGGCTACATAATCGCCGGCATAACGCTGGATCGCTGTTGATATAATCTTTTTTGCCTCTTTATCCGCTTTTTCCCTGACTTCAGTCGTGATCTTTTTGACCATTTTGGCACCTTCATGCCTGGCTTCATCCTCCATGGTCTTCAGCAGCAGTTCTTTTGCCTGTTCAAGGGTCATCCCGGATACTTTTTCAAGCTCTTTTTTTGTTTCCTCAAGAAGCTGACTATATGAGTCCTCTTTGCGGGCTACCGATTCAAGTTTTTCTGCAACAGCCCGTTCATTTCTTTCTATGTATTTTTCTCTTTTGGTACATTGATCTTCTATTTTATCAAGCTTTTCACTTTTTTTAGAAAGCCGTCTCTCCTCTTTCTTTAATTCACCCCGGGTCTCTTCCGTCTCGGCATCAAATGTACTCTTCATTTCCAGCAGACGTGAGCGTGCCTCCAGTTTGGCTTCCCTGAGCAGAGTTTCAGCTTTTTTGGTTGCCTGTTCCATGGCAACGCGTTGTTCTTCTTGGAAATCAAGCCGCTCCTGGTCCACTTTCATTTTTATCACATATAAAATGACCCCACCCACAGCAAGCAACACCAGCATAAATGCAAGCATCATTGTAAAACTCATACAATTTCTCTCCTGGAATAATGGGCTGCATAATACAATGCACCCGCGTTTTATCTTGCTAAAAAGAAATGGAATAATACGTAGGATAAGGAGGGATACGACAAAGCGTTTTTTAATATTATAACAATTGCCCCCGCATCTGCCGTGTTGTCTCTTGAGGCTTTGAACCAAAGGTCCAAAAGACGGGGGATCAATAACACCTTTAGGCTTTTCCCTTACACAAGAGGGAACCTGCTCACCAGTATCAGCGTGACCCCCCTATGTTTATATGCGTTAGGACAAAGTCTGTTGTACAATCACGCACACCGCAGGGGGTTTTGTTATAACTTCAATCCAATGAATTTTATTTCATTGTTTTGTTTATTTTCTTTAATAGGGATGAAACTCTGTTTTCAATGTCTTTTTCAAGGTCCGAATACGTCTTCTGCAGTTCATGATAATCTTTTGATAAATTCATGGCTGCAAGAAGCAAAATAGCCATCCTATTCTTACTACTCGTTTTATTTTGAAAAAGACTTTCCGCTTCATCGATATATTCTTTAACGTGGGCCGCAATCTTTACCGGATCATCCGCTTGCTCTTTATCCGGTTTAAATTGAAATTCTTCCCCGAAAAGCTCAATTTTAACGATTTCATCCAAGAAAAGCCCTTTACCGAACTATAATATATATTCAAACGCTTTTTTAATCATCATCCTCAGGATACGGTCTCCGAGAAACCATCCAGTTTGGTAAGAAGTCCGTTAATTTTTTCACTTATCATGGACTCCCGACCGACATAGACATCTTCGTTTTGTGTTTTCTGTCTCAACTGCTCTTCAAGTTCATTTATCTTAACAGAAAGCGCTTCGTTTTCTTTTTGAAGACTCTGACAAGATTCTATTAAAAAGTCCACATGGATGTTAATGTCATCAAACTTAGCTGCTATATCCTCGTTATTCAATTTCTTAAGTCTCGTAAAATGGTAATTAATTGACTACTAATATATTCAGCAGCCAGATGAAAGTCAAGATAATTCATGCGAAATCCCAGGAAACGCCTTATTGATGCGGTTTAACTGCTCAATGGTATTAACGCCCATGACCTGCCCGGCATCATCTATAATTTTAACACATGTTTTGGCTTTGTTCAGCACAGCAACTTCCACAAGATCAGTAAGATAATACTCTCCTTGACTGTTATTATTTTCAATCCGACCTAGGCCGGACTGAAGAAATTGCTTTTCAAAACAAAAAATTCCGGAATTAACAATATCTATCCGTTTTTCCAAATCCGTTGCATCCGCCTCTTCACGTATGGCAAGAAGCTGCCCGTCCGCACCCTGAATAATTCTGCCATAACCGGTCGGGTCATCTACCCTTGCGGCCAAGACAGTCAAACCGGCCTTTTGGTTACGGTGGAGCGAAACCAAATCATCAATGGTCTGCTTTTGTATCAATGGAACATCTCCACATAAGACCAAAACATGCTTTACGCAGTCGTCGATCCCAGGCAATGCGGTTCTGACAGCATCCCCGGTGCCGAGAAGTTCTTTTTGAAAGGCAAAGTGCACACTATGTTTTTCCTGAACCTCTTTTCGCACTTTTTCAGCCTGGTGCCCGACCACGACATGAATATGCCCTGACGCAACCTGTTTAGCCGCCTCAATAACATGATTAACCATACATTCGCCTGCGACCTTGTGCAGAACTTTAGCTAAATCCGACTTCATGCGGCTGCCTTTTCCTGCAGCCAGTATGATAACTGCAATCTTACTCATTTTGCCCCTCTGTTTGATTACAAATTTAGGCGATAAAAACAAAAAGGGATGCCATTCCGGCATCCCTTTTTTACTTCATTTTTTTCGGCATTACAGGTCCGGTGATCAGCAAACCATCAAACCAGCCAAATCTTATTAGTTAGTTCCAGCGACTTTAAGCCGGAACAAAGCCCGCTGCAAAGCTGCCTGGGCACGGACGATATCCGTGTCTGCTGCTTTGTCACTCAAGCGTCTTTCAGCACGAGCCTGGGCCTCTTTTGCCCGGCTAAGATCAATATCCTCACGCCGTTCGGCAGATTCTGCAAGGATGGTAACCTTATCCGGAAGCACTTCGGCAAACCCACCGTTGGCAAAAAGTACGCGCTCGTTCCCTGCAGCATCTTCATAACGGATACCACCGACCTTCAATGAAGTCAGGAAAGTTGTATGCCCTTTCAAAGCACAGAACTCACCTTCACTGCCGGGCGCAGCAATACTTTTAATCTCTTCACTGACAATCGCCTTTTGGGGTGTTACCACTTCAAGAAAAAATTTATCAGCCATAATAGACCTCCGAATGGTTATTAAGCTTTGGCTTTTTCAATGGCGTCTTCGATAGCCCCAACCATATAGAAAGCATTTTCGGGAAGGTCATCATGCTTGCCTTCGATAATTTCCTTGAAGGACCGAACCGTATCTTCAACCTTTACAAAAATGCCGGGCATACCGGTAAAAGTTTCAGCAACATGGAACGGCTGGGACAGGAATTTCTGAAGTTTTCTGGCGCGCTGTACGGTAATCTTATCTTCGTCGGACAGCTCGTCCATACCCAGAATAGCAATGATGTCCTGGAGTTCTTTATATTTTTGCAATGTCTGCTGAACTACGCGGGCAACATTGTAATGATCTTCACCAATGTATGCCGCATCCAAAATTCTGGAAGTGGAGTCAAGCGGATCCACAGCAGGATAGATACCAAGCTCTGCAATCTGACGGGAAAGTACAACAGTTCCGTCAAGATGGCCAAAGGTGGTTGCAGGTGCCGGGTCAGTCAAGTCATCGGCAGGTACGTAAACACACTGAACTGCGGTAATGGAGCCTTTATCAGTAGACGTAATACGTTCCTGAAGCTCGCCCATGTCAACCGCAAGTGTCGGCTGGTAACCAACGGCAGACGGCATACGACCCAGTGTAGCAGAAACCTCCGCACCGGCCTGGGTGAAACGGAAGATGTTATCAACAAAGAGAAGCACGTCCTGGCCCTCTTCATCACGGAAATATTCAGCGCAAGTCAAAGCGGACAGCGCAACACGAGCACGGGCTCCGGGAGGTTCAGTCATCTGACCATAAACCAGAGCACACTTGGGAAGAACGCCGGAGTCTTTCATCTCGTGATAAAGGTCATTACCTTCACGGGTTCTTTCACCAACACCGCCGAACACGGAGATACCGCCATGCTGCATGGCGATATTGTTAACCATTTCCATCATGATAACGGTTTTACCAACACCGGCACCACCGAACATACCCATTTTACCGCCACGGGGAAAGGGAACCAGAAGGTCGATAACCTTTACGCCGGTTTCAAGAACGCGGACAGTGGTATCCTGCTCGGTAAAAGCGGGAGCATGTCTGTGAATGGGAAGCATTTTGTCTTGGGAGATATCACCAAGACCGTCAACGGGACGCCCCACAACGTTAAGAACACGGCCCAGAGAGGCTTCGCCAACGGGCATCATGATGGGAGCACCCGTATCTTTTACTGCCATACCACGCTGGAGGCCGTCGGTTACGTCCATACCGATGCAGCGAACAACGTTGTCACCCAAATGCTGGGCAACTTCGATAACCAGATTATCTTCCATATCCCCAATGGTGGGGTTTGTTACAGTCAAGGCAGTCAGAACCGCGGGAAGTTTTCCGGGTTCAAACTCAACGTCAACAACCGCGCCGAGTACCTGTGAAATTTTACCTATATTTTCAGCCATTTTATTCTCCTATAAAGCTGTTTTATCTATGCTTGCTTAAAAGTCAATTACCCCTTAAGGGCCTCGGCACCACCGACAATATCCATAAGATCTGAGGTAATACCTGCCTGACGGGTTTTGTTGAATATGGTCTGCAGTTCTTCCACAAGATCGGAACATGCTTTGGTTGCATTTTCCATGGCCCGCATACGGGCAGCATGCTCGGATGTTGAAGTCTGGAGCAATGCATCGTATATCTGGATATAAACATTTTTGGGAAGCATTTCTCCCAAAAGTGCATCCGAAGAGGGCTCACAAATGTGTTCCGGCAGGAATGTGCCGTCAGCGTCGGCTGGGGCAGCTTCTTCTGTGACCACCTCATCAAGAGATGGAATGGGGAGAATCTGCTTAACCGTCGGAACCTGTTTTGCCATACCCTGGAATTCAGAATAGATCAGATATACTTCATCCACGCTTCCTTCAAGGAAACTATTGATTAATGCCTGCCCTGAACCGGAAGCCACTGAGAAATCAACTCGGCCACCCACGACACCGATGTATTCAGCATCAATGGATTTGCCTTGTTTTTTTGCCCAGTCGCGGCCTTTTTTGCCGTAGCAGACAAAAGAGACCTCTTTGCCGCCAAGCTCAGATTGAAGCATTTTAACAGCTTTATCGATCAAATTAATGTTAAATCCACCACATAGACCCCTGTCTGATGTACACAGGAGCAGGGCCACCTTTTTAACTTCATCTTTGGCAATCAAAAGGGGGGACGCGCCCTCCCCTGATTTACCGGCAATGGATCCCAGAACTTCCGCAAATTTGGAGGCATAGGGTTTAAATGCCTCCATGGCATTCTGGGAACCGCGCAATCTAGAAGTGGCGACCATTTTCATGGCAGAGGTAATCTGTTTAGTCTTTTTTACACTGACTATTTTCGATTGTACTTCTTTTAATGTTGCCATATGATCTACCTTTGCGCCTATATATTATTATTTTTTATAAATAAATCCGAAGAGTTCGCCCTTAATTACAGGGTGCTTTTAAATTCTTCGCCATAGGCGGTAAGGCATTCTTTGAGTTTAGCCTCAATTTCATCATCAATTTTTTCTTTTTCCTTGAGGCCGGTGAAAATTTCAGGATAGCGGCTCTCTACGAAGTCATACAGCCCTGCCTCATAAGCAGGAACGGCTTCCTTGGGATATGCATCCAGGTACCCTTTGGTTCCGGCATAAAGAACAGTTACCTGTTTGTACATGGGAAGCGGCTGGTACTGGGGCTGCTTGAGCAGCTCAACCAGTCTTTCACCACGGGTCAGCTGTCTCTGGGTTGCAGCATCAAGGTCGGAACCGAAAGCGGCAAAGGCTTCAAGCTCTCTGTACTGGGCAAGATCCAGACGAAGGGTACCGGCCACCTGTTTCATGGCCTTAACCTGGGCTGCACCACCAACGCGGGATACGGAAAGCCCTACGTCAATGGCCGGGCGGATACCGGCAAAGAAAAGGTCTTTGTCAAGGAAGATCTGACCGTCGGTAATGGAGATAACGTTGGTGGGGATAAATGCGGAAACGTCACCTTCCTGGGTTTCAATGATGGGAAGTGCGGTCAAGGAACCTGCACCAAGCTCATCACTCATCTTGGCGGAACGTTCAAGCAAGCGGCTATGGTTGTAGAAAATATCGCCGGGGAACGCTTCACGTCCGGGCGGACGTCTGAGCAGCAGAGATACCTGACGGTAAGCAGCAGCCTGTTTTGAAAGGTCATCATAAACGATCAGGGCATGTTCTCCTTTATCGCGGAAGTATTCGCCCATGGCGCAACCGGCATAGGGAGCCAGGTACTGCATGGCTGCTGGCTCAGAGGCAGAAGCAATAACAACGGTGGTATATTCCATGGCGCCATGTTCTTCAAGGGCAGCAACAACCTGGGCAACCGTAGATTTTTTCTGACCGCAGGCAACATAGATGCATTTAATACCGCTCTCTTTCTGAGCAATAATGGCGTCAACAGCGACAGCAGTTTTACCAATCTGACGGTCTCCAATGATCAACTCACGCTGGCCACGACCTACAGGGGTCATACCGTCAACCGCTTTAGAACCGGTGTAGCAGGGTTCGTGAACACCTTTTCTGGCAATAACACCAGGAGCAACCAGTTCCATGTTCATATATGTATCAGAAGTGATCGGACCTTTACCGTCAACAGGTTCACCTGTGGTGGTTACAACGCGGCCGAGCAGGGCTTCGCCAACGGGAACAGAAGCAATACGGTCGGTTCTTTTGACCATATCACCTTCTTTGATGACTTTATCATCACCCAGAATAGCAACACCGACGTTATCTGCCTCAAGGTTCAACGCCAATCCCAAAATGCCGCCGGGGAACTCAACCAGTTCCATGGCTTTTACTTTTTCCAGACCATAAACACGGGCGATACCGTCACCCGCAGATAGAACGACACCTGTTTCACTCAGATCAACCTGTGCATCAAATCCTTTAATTTGATCTTTGATTATCTGGCTAATTTCTTCTGCTTTAATTTCCATTATAAACTCTCACCTTTTTTTAAAGTTTCCCTCATATTGACCAGCTGGGTTTTTACGCTGCCGTCAAGAACAAGATCGCCGATTTTTGTGATAATACCGCCGATAAGGCTTGCATCCTTTTGGACATCAAGCACAACGGTTTTACCGGTTTTCTTAGCCAGAGACGCCTGAATTTTGCTGATGTTTGTCTTGGACAGATTTGTGGCGGCCACAACGCTTGCCCTGACAACACCCTTAAGTTCATCAGCCATTGTATTGTAATAGGCTGCAATATCTCTGAGAAAACCGATCCTGCCTTTATCAAAAAGCAATGACAAAAAAGAACTCGTTACTTTTGAAAAGCCAGCAGCAGCAATTACCGACTCAAGAAGCTTTTTACGATCACTTTTTCTGATTAGCGGGTTGGAAAGGGCCTGTTCAAACCCCTGCTGGGAGTCTAAGAGCCCAACCATTGCAGAAAGTTCGTTATTGTAACCATCCGCCTGACCATCCTCCTGGCCGATCAGAATTAACGCCTTGGCATAACGCCTTGAAACTGCAAGATTCTTCATTATGCCTCCACCTTTTTCAAGTATTCATCGACCAGACGGTTCTGATCCTGGGTCGTGATGGATTTTTTAATGAGCGCCTGGGCCTGCTCCATTGCAAGCTCCACGACTTCCTGCTTAAGAACCGTTTTTGCAGCTTTGAACTCCTGTTCGATATTGCGTTTTGCCATATCTTCGAGTTTTTCGGCCTGGGCTTCAGCTTCTGCAAGAATTCTCTTCTTTGCCTCTTCACCCTGTCTGATGTAATCTTCAACAATCTGTTCAGATTCCTGTTCAAGATTTCTAAACCGGGCTTGGTATTCGGCAAGCGTTCTTTCAGCTTCGGCTTTTTTCTGTTCCAAGTCTGTCAACTCTTCTTCAATTCCCTTTGTGCGGGAAGAAAAGAACTGCGCCACCGGCTTTTTAGCGATAAAAAAACATCCAAGTGCAAGAACAACGAAGTTGAGCACTTTCCAGGTATCAACATCGTGCCATGTATTATGACTTGCATGTGCTGCTTCCCCATGACCGCCACCGGAAGCCCAGACCACTGTCGCACCCGCCACAAGGGCGACGACAGTTGCGGAAACTTTAAGGTGTTTTTTCCAATTAATCTTTCCCATTAACATGCCCTCCCAAGAATCTTTTCGCCGATGGCTTTGGCATATACCTCGACCTCGGCCTCAAGCGCTTTGCGGGCCTGTTCGGTTTCGTCAGCCACCTGTGCCTTAATTTGGGCAAAGTTAGCCTGCGCTTTCTGATTGATCCGGGTGATAATCTCCTTCTCCTGAGCAGACGCCTCCTCGATGAACACCTCTTTTTGCTTGAGGCCTTCACCCCTTGCCTGTTTCAGACCTTCTTTATAGTCATCCTTTTGTTTCTCAAGGCCGGCCGAAGCGTTTTCAACACCTGAACTTAAGGTGCCGATCTTGGCTTTTCTTTCAAGAATGACATTTCGAATGGGTCTGTACAGAACCAGGTTGAGGAGGAATAGCAGGACAAGAAAATTGACCATCTGATATACCGCTGATATATCAGGAATCACAGTTATCATAAAATTCCTCCACCAGTTAATAATTACAAAAAATCAACTACTTATATCCTATTGGCTAAAATCGCTCGGATTCAGCCTAAATGCTTAGAATGACCGAGACTTGAGTACCATCCAGCACGCCTTTTGTCAACACAGAATGCAGCAATTCTAAATATGGATTTTGTTCGAGGATCGCATGACACAAAATATTAAAATTTTGTCTACCAAAATGTTATTTTAAGGGATTTAAATTTAAAAAAAATCAGGCGGAATTCAGGCGGTATTAAATTTTCGCATACTGATATTAAGCAATAAACCAAAGCCGACCATGTTGGTCACAACCGAGGAGCCCCCGTAGGATATCAGGGGCAAAGGCACCCCGACCACCGGCATCAGACCCATAACCATACCAATATTAATAAAGATCTGCCAGAATATCATAATTGTGACCCCCATGGCCAACAGGGAGCCGAACATATTCCGGCAATTGTAGGAAATATTCAACCCCCAGAACAGCAAAAGAAAATAAAGTGACAGCAGAACCGCACACCCCATAAGCCCCCACTCTTCCGCCAGGACGGATAGAATAAAATCGGTATGCTGTTCCGGCAAAAAATTTAAAGCATTCTGGGTACCGTGGAGAAACCCTTTGCCGGTCA
The DNA here is from genome assembly GCF_963666675.1 of uncultured Desulfobacter sp. Taxonomy (NCBI): domain Bacteria; kingdom Pseudomonadati; phylum Thermodesulfobacteriota; class Desulfobacteria; order Desulfobacterales; family Desulfobacteraceae; genus Desulfobacter; species uncultured Desulfobacter sp. The sequence continues at coordinate 3,802,675 of NZ_OY762929.1, forward strand.
GCATACCGGAACCAATGGCAATTTTGGACTGAATAATGTGATACCCGGCCCCAAGGGGATCACGTTCTGGATTTAAAAAGGTGAGAATTCGGTCTCTTTGATAATCCTTAAGACCAAAAAACCAGACCAGCGGAATCAGACAGACCCCTGCCACACCAAAAGTGAACACAACTTTTTTTTCAACTTTCACAAACAAGGTAAGGCAACCGGCAATGAGCAAAAGCAAAAGCCCTGTGCCAAGATCTGGCTGAATTACAATGAGACCAAAGGGAATGAGGCATAAAACTGCAGGTTTGATCAGATGCCTGAAGCCCAAACCTTCGGGACTGATACTGTCAGCGTACACCGAGGCAAGACTGATAATCAAAGAGATCTTCATCAATTCAGATGTCTGTATTCGAACAGGCCCCAGGACCAGCCAGCGCTGGGAGCCGCCGCCGGTATGCCCCACAAGCCAGGTGGCAATCAACAGCCCGACACACGCCGCATATATAAGGATATGCAGTTTGGCAAACTCTTTAAAATCGATAACAAGGCAACCCATCATGATACCGAAGCCGACACAAAGCCAGACAACCTGCTTCTTAAACAGGGGATGCAGGCCGGTTCCGGCGTATCCGGCCGTCACCGCCGAATAGAGAATGGTCAGTCCCAGAATACAGATCAAAAAAATAAGTAAAAGAAATCCCCAGTCAAAATTTGATATGAGACGACGGTCAAACATGTTTCACTCCACAGGGGCCGGGTCTTCTTTGACCTGGGCAGTTGGAATTTCAGGATCACCAAGATAGGCGCGGATCAACTCTTTTGCAACCGGTGCTGCGGCACTTGATCCATGCTCTCCATGTTCGATGATTACGGAAATGGCTATTTTAGGATCTTGTGCCGGGGCATAGCAGACAAACCAGGCATGGTCCTGGAGGGTGCGGCGCAATTTTTCATTGTTAAATTTTTCACCGGCTTTGCGTGAAAAAACCTGGGCCGTACCTGTTTTTCCAGCAATTTCAATGCCTGGAATACGGATGCGCCGGGCAGTACCGCGGTTGCCGTGAACAACCTCTAAAAGCCCTTGCCGGACAATGGCCAGATTTTTCTTAGACGCCGGCAACCCACCGATAATCTCAGGTTCAATTTCCCGGACCACCTGCCCCTTTGCATCTTGAACTGATTTGACAAGCCTTGGCCGATAAAGAGTACCGTTATTTCCAACGGCGGCAATAAACACGGCCATCTGCAAAGGAGTTACCAGATTGAACCCCTGGCCGATACTTATGGACAGAGTCTCCCCGGCCTGCCAGGGCTCTTTGAACCGTCTTTTCTTCCATGCGGATGTAGGGATCAAACCGGGGCGCTCGTGGGCCAGACGAATGCCGGTCAACCGCCCGAGCCCCGAACCGTAGGCATACCGCGCCAGCGTATCGACCCCAAGTTTTTCGCCGGTCTGGTAAAAAAAGACGTCGCAAGACTGGGCAATGGCACCCACAACATTTAAATTGCCGTGTCCGTATTTATTCCAGCAATGGTACCGCCGGTTGCCGAACTTGTAAAAACCAGGACAAAAAAATGTTGAATTCAGATCAATCACTTTTTCTTCTAATCCTGCCAGGGCCGTGATGGTTTTATATGTGGACGCCGGTGGGTACTCTGCCTGGATGGCTTTGTTATTCATAGGCCTGCCCGGATCATCCATCAACACCTGCCATTTTTTACTGGAAATACCGCCAATAAAATCGTTCTGGTCAAAACTGGGCGATGACGCCATAACCAAAACATCACCGTTTGAGGGATCAAGGGCCACGACCGCCCCGTCATTTTCCCCAAGCAAGGTTTCGGCTTTTTGCTGAAGCGACAGATCCATTGTCAGAACCAGGTCCTTTCCGGAAACCGGTTCCACAGTCCTGAGTATCTTTATCACCCGGCCGTTAACATCCACTTCGACCTGGTGACCGCCCCGTTTGCCCTGCAGATCCGATTCAAAGCTTTTTTCCACCCCGTACCGGCCGATGGAGTCCCCGGACCGGACATTGGGGAATTTCCCGGAAGCCAGTTCCTTTTTATTAATTTCGCCAAGATAGCCGATAAGATGGGCGGCCGTTTTCTCGTGAATATAATTTCTGGTGGGTTCAATATCAATATGAATCCCGGGCAGATCGAACTGATGGGCCTCTATGACGGCAAGTAAATCCCTTGTAATGTCCCGCTTAAGGACCAGGGGTTTATAAAAGGCGGATCGCCCCGCTTTTTTTATGGTTGCCCGGAACTCGTCACCGGAATCGCCGGTTAGCTCGGCCAGCCGCTCAAGGGTTGTATCCAACGGCTTGGCATCTTCTAAAACAATGGTCAGGTCAAAGGCCGGCCGGTTGTCCACAAGCAGATTGTGATTGCGGTCGTAAATCAACCCCCGGGAGGATTTTATACTTTTAAGCCGGACACAATTGGTCGTGGACAGCCGTCGATACTCTTCCCCCCGGATCATCTGGAGATAAACAAGCCTTAAAGACAGAACGCCAAAAATAAAAACAAGGCACAAACCGGCCCCTATATAACGATGCTTGATCCACTCTCTATCTGAATTTTTATTGATTGTCCCCATACTACCCCCTGTATTTACGAGCCATGTGCCGACGGGTTTGTTTCGCGGTATGGATAAAGTTCTGGTGGGTTGTTTTCAGACACCAGACACCGAGGGGGATACCAACGGCTGCCCAGATGATTTGGCCAATGAAAAGGCGGAAATCCGTGGCCGCGATGGCCTTGTAACCCTGGAGCAAAAAAACACAAAACATGACCAACCCCTGATATATACAGACGGAAGCAAGGCTGACGATAAAAACAAAAACTGCGCTGTGTTGAAATACCAGCCGGCGTAAAAAAGAAACGACCAGATACATGCACAGATATGCGCTGGTATGCAGAAAAAAAGGCGCGCCGGATAAGCTGTCCATGACACAGCCGATGATCACAAGCCAGAACGGTACCCAGTAGCGCGGGGAAAAAAGGCTTAAGTACAATACATTGATGATCATTAAATCGAAACTGTGGGAAAACCAGGACAAGTTCGGGACAATAACGGTTTGGGCAATAACCAGAATCAGTGTGGAAAAGAAAAAAAAGAAAAAGTTCATCATACCGGCAACATCCGCCTGTCAATCGGCATTTTTATACACCAGCACTTCTTCAAGTCTATCAAAATCCACAGCAGTTTCTATGGTAATATCCTGGAACAGCTGGGAATGATTTTTTTTCACATCCAGTACCGTTCCGATCCTTAACCCCTTTGGGAAAACCTGGTCCAATCCCGAAGAGACAATCACCTGTCCGGGCTGTACCTGGTCTTTTCGCAGGGTATATACAAAGGAACAGGTGTCTTTATTATTCCCCTTGACCATGCCGCGGACCCGGGTCTCCTGAATGAGCGCATCCACCGCCGAATTGCGGTCGGTAATCAGCAACACCCGGGAAAAGCGACCGGACACCTTGATAATCTGTCCGACGATACCCTCTGAGACCAGCACCGGCAGTCCCTTGACCACCCCGTCTTTTTCGCCCTTATCAATCATCATGGTTTTAAACCAGGGAGACGGATCCCGGGCAATGACCTGGGCAGCCACATAGGCGGCGGGCACGGAGCTTTGGAAATTAACAAATTTCTTTAAACGAATATTTTCAAGTTCAAGCTCTTTGCACCTGTTGGCCGTGCGCTGGGCCTGTGACAGCTCTCGCCGTAACACCTGGTTCTCTTCCACGGCAAGCACACATGAAAAATAAGTCTGCCATACCGATTCAGTAAAGCCGATAATTCGGGACGCCACAAACTGGAAAGGAGATGTAAGTGTAATGGAGATTCTTTCCACCCCACCGGCCGGCAGGGTCTCCCGGCTGGACATGGCGATTACGGTAAGTGCCACCGCAATAAAAAAGCCCACACCGACAATCATCATGATCCGCCTGGAAAACATTACCCTTAGCTGATGACCACTTCTTTTAGAATTTCAATACTGTCAAGGGATTTTCCGCACCCCAGCGCAACGGTGGATAAGGGATCATCCGCCACAACAATGGGAAGGCCGCATTTTTCCTTGAGCAGTTTATCTAGGTTTTTCAACAACGCGCCCCCACCGGTTAACACAATGCCCGAATCCACGATATCCGCAGCCAGTTCCGGCGGGGTTTGTTCCAAGGCAATGCGGACGGTTTCAACAATGGCTTCAATCTGCTCGGAAATAGCCACCCGGACCTCTTCGGAGTCAATGGCCAGGATCTTGGGAATACCGGAGACCAAATCCCGCCCCTTGACTTCAATGGTCTCAAGGTGCTCTGGATCGGGATAGGCATTGCCGATGGTTGTCTTGATAATCTCTGCGGTTCTTTCGCCGATGAGCAGATTGTATTTGCGTTTGATGTGCTGGCTGATCGACGCATCCATCTTATCCCCGGCCACCCTCAAAGAGCGGGTGTATACGATCCCGGCAAGGGAGATGACCGCCACTTCAGTGGTTCCGCCGCCGATGTCCACAACCATATTACAGGTGGGTTCCGTGATGGGAAGGCCTGCACCGATTGCCGCAGCCATGGGTTCTTCAATGAGAAAGACCTCCCTTGCCCCGGCGGATTCAGCACTCTCCCTGACCGCCCGTTTTTCCACCTGGGTGATGCCGGAAGGCACGGCAATGATAATCCGCGGGCGCACCAGGGTTTTTCTATTGTTATGAACTTTACGGATAAAATGCTTGAGCATGGCCTCGGTCACTGCGAAATCAGCAATGACCCCGTCTCGCATCGGTCGGATGGCCACAATATTCCCCGGTGTTCTTCCCAGCATGCGCTTGGCTTCCAGCCCCACCGCCAGCACTTTGTTTCTGGTCCGCTTGTCCGTTCTGACCGCCACTACCGAAGGCTCACTTAATACAATGCCTTTTCCTTTAACATAAACCAGCGTATTTGCAGTACCAAGATCAATGGCCAGATCATTGGAAAAGGCCCCAAGCAAAGTATCAGTTACAAAGTTCATTTGTCCTCTTTCATACAAAATTGGGAGTTGTGTCTATATATAGATGATGAAAAAATGCTACTAAAAAATAATTGCTAACAAACTTAGGTTTTTTTTACAAGAATAAAAGTGTTTCACACCTGTATATTTGCCGTGTATACAGGAACGATCAGATCATGAATCCTGGGCCGAAATTTCCTTATTTCAATATTTCCCCGACTCGGATGCACCCGGTTGGTCAATAGAATCGCGATCAAACCATTGTCAGGATCTATCCAGAAGGATGTACCTGTAAACCCTAAATGCCCGACAGATCGTTTAGAAAAAAAGTGACCTGATGACGCGTTTTCTTCACTGGGGGAGTCAAAGCCGGCCGGACGCATCGTCCCGTTTTTCCTGTCAACAAAATCTTGGATGACAACATGATCCATGAGATTGCTTGCTTGACTCTCAAGGGTGCTTAGAATCCGGCAACACAGGCGATGAACGCCTTCGGCTGTACCAAACAATCCGGCATGCCCTTCAATACCCCCCGCAGCCCAGGCATTTTCATCTTCCACCTCTTCAACTATCATTTTTTCGCGCCAGGGGCAATGGGAGGTAGCGGCAAAAACAAGAGAATTTTTATTTTTCAATCCCCCTGGAACGTCGGAACCCAGCGGATTAAAAAATAAATCGCAAATATTTAAAGGGGCAAAAATTTTCTTATTAACAAACGCGTCCAACCGGAGTCCGGACAGACGTTCCACCACCCAGGCCAGGAGAATAAAACCCAGATCACTGTAAACTTCCTTGGAACCCGGCTCATACTCCAAGGGCTCGGATAATATCAAGTGCCGCAACTCCTTTCGGGCGGCCATACCGGGTACCGGGTCGGAAAGGGATTTGAAATAGGGGCGGTGGGCAGGCAGGCCGGATCTGTGGCGAAGCAGCATATCCATGGTAATCCGGGCTTTGTCGGTTCCACAGGCCGCCGGCAGAATCTCTTTTAGACGGGTATGCTGGGATAACAGTCCAGAAGAGATCAGATCTGCCACAGCCAGCGCCGTGGCCAGGGGTTTGGTCAGTGATGCCAGATCAAAAATGGTATCCAACGTCACAGGCGTTCCAAATCGTATGTCCGTCACACCAAATGCCTTATGGTAAAGGATCCGGTTTTTATTGGCCCAGAGCAGCACGCCACCAGGAAATACCCCAGTGGCCACGGCATCGGCCATGGCGTTATCAATTTTTTCAATCCCACGGGGTATCATTGTTCGTCCGTATCCCATTGCAGGCAGGCGCGGTCCGCATCCAGTACAACTTGCGTCCCCATGGGAAGAGAGAGATTCACCGCCCCGTGACCGACCTCAAGGCCCATGCAGATGGGAATGTTTGCCCCCGCAAACACCTCTTGAATAATCTGGGGGATATACCTTTCATTGTCGCAGTTTTCAAAAGAGCCGGTCACCACCCCCCTTACACCATCCAGAACACCGGCCATTTTCATCTGGGTCAGCATCCTGTCAATCTTGTAAGCCGGTTCCCCCACATCTTCGATGAAGAGAATACTGCCGGTAAAATCAGGCTGATACACGGTCCCGATCATATGAACCAAAGTGGCCAGATTGCCGCCAGAAAGTCGCCCTGCCGCCCCCCCCCCCGCAAGCACCTGCCCGGACGGCAGATCCATACGTGTAAAGCTGCCCGTCACCGTTTTTGCAAAACTATGCAGGGTCTTTTTGTCGGCCTGGCCCAGGGAAACTAAATTCGGGCTATGAAGTGCACAAATCCCGGCCCGGCTCACCAGAGAACAGATCAAAGCGGTGGGATCTGAAAAGCCCATAAACAATTTTGGATTTTTTGCAATGATATCCCAGTCCAGCAGCGGCAAAAGGCGCATGGCGCCGAACCCGCCCCGTGCGGCAATGATACCTTTAACCTTTGGGTCGGCAAACAGAGAATTTAACACATCCGCCCGCTGACGGTCCGTGCCGGCAAAGTACCGATAACTGCTTGTAATACCGTTGGGGATGTGAACGTCAAACCCCAGTTTTTTTAGACTTGCGACCCCGTTTTCAAAGGCCTGGATGTCAAATCTGGCCGATGGTGCAGCCACACCAATCACATCGTTGGGTTTAAGACTGCAAAAAACAGGGGCCGCTTTTGATATAGACAACTGATTCATTTCTTTTAATATCCGAAAAGCATGATTTTGACAGACGACCATGGGGGAACCGGATTTATCAGCGCCCCAGGCTCAATTTTAGTAAGAGATGAAAGTAAATTAGAACCGTATCAGAACTTTCAAACTGCATATTAAATGACCTTCAAATAATTTACCAATCCTTTTTTGACTCTTACAAAATCGTTTTCAATCTTTCAAGTATGTCATTAAAATCGTTTCATTCGAATGTTTTTTAAATTCTTCACACCACTTTATTTTTTTATCTCCTCAAAATTTTACCGTCCAGCCTTGTTCTTACCTATTCATGAAACATATCCACGCCCAACGATTGTTTTGGCACCATATATGCTTATATATTTTATTTTTCAAACCTTTAAGGAGATTAAGATGACCATTCAAAATGCCATTAACTTTATCCGGCAAGGACAGCATGACAACGATTTAAGAACCGAACTGGTAAAAGCCGACAACAGTCTGGCAAGACAGGATGTCCTGGATCAACATGATTTAACGTTTACCCCGGAGGAGTTTGAAGAAGCATATTCATTAACACTTTTTAAATGCCAGGAACAGGAAGATGCCGATGCCCTGATGGCATTTAGAATGTGGTGGATCATGCTTTATCGAAGCCCTGATACCGGCGCTTCACCTTCCTAGCGTCTTAGGCGCATCCCTTATTGCCGAACACCGTTTAAGCAAAATGAATCATTTTTATGTCGATAATTGTCATTATTTTTGCGCCATTGCCTTGACAATGCAATAAAATTCACCATAAAAAGGGTAGCATGCAACCTTGGGGGGCTTAAATCCTGATCCTTATTAATGCTGATTAGACACTCTATGGAGCGGATGTATGAAAAAATTTATCATCGGTGCCCTGGTACTACTCGTTGGGGTACCAGGCTTTGCGTTAACTTTTTCTAACTTTTTAAATTTTTTGGCAGGCGTGATCCCTGCATTGATGATTCTTGGCGGTGCCATTGCCGTATATCTTGGCATTGAGGAGTCCAAGCAATCAGATGACAGTGATACAGCGGTTGAGTCGGAGATAGAACTTGGCGCTGAAAGACTTGCAAAATACGCTGAGAAATCAAAAGAAGTTAATGAACCTGCCCTGGACGAACAAGAGACCAAACAGGCACCGGAACCCGCTGAAGAAGCGGAAGACGCAGCCACGCAAGCGCCGGCAGCTGAAGATGTCCAGTTCAAAGGAAATATTGAAACCCTGGTTTTCCACACTGTGGATTGTAATTTTGCCAGCGGCAAAAACTGCAGCATGGATTTTGCCTCAAAAGAAGAGGCGGAAAACCAGGGCTATAAGCCTTGTAAAATCTGCATGCCCGACAGTTAAATATTTCCTTTTTATTTTCTTTTAGCTATGGCAAAAAGCCCACGGATTTATCTTCATCAGGCTCAGGGCAGGTAATCTTCCCGTACCGGTGAAAAAACCTCAATGGCAACGCTGTCTTCCAGAATTTCAGCACGATGCTCGACCCCGGATGCAATGCACCATGAATCTCCGGGGCCGGCATTGCGGCATTCACCGCCAATGTAAAGATTGATGCGACCGGAAACAAGATACCCGGTCTGTTCGTTGGGATGGGTGTGGGATGGCAGCAGTGCCCCCTGGGTCATTTTAAACCGGGCCAGAAGCATCTTTTCTCCATATACCAACGTTTTCATCTCAATGCCTTCCACGGGCGTGCAATAACCGTTTTCATCATGAATTGCAAACATAGATCCTCCTTAACTGCTTTGCCGTTTCCCATCCCAGGGTCTGTTGAACATTCACTAAAAAACCTGCGTTGACCACCAAAAAATTGCAATTTAAGATATTATTGCCTAAAATTGCAATATAAAATAACCATTTACCCTTACCGGACATGAAGGACATATGACCTGCCACCCATTAAAACGACCAACCCTCCTGGCACCTGCCGGGGATATGCACGCTTTCTTTGCGGCCATAGCCGCCGGAGCAGATGCGATTTACTGCGGACTTAAAATATTTTCAGCCCGTATGGAAGCCGACAATTTTTCCATTGAAGAGCTGGCACGGCTGACCCAGTTTGCCCATTCAAAAGGAGTTCAGGTCTATGTGGCCTTTAATTCCATTATCAAGGAATCCGAGACCGACAAAGTGCTGCGTATTCTTGACAAACTTACCCGGCACACGGATGTCGATGCCCTGATCGTTCAGGATATCGCCATGGTGGGCCTTGCCGAACACGCCGGCTTTAAAGGCAAGCTTCATTTGTCCACGTTGGGCAACTGCACCCATCCCGCGGGACTTATCACTGCGCAACAGGGGGGATTTTCCCGGGTGGTGCTGCCCAGGGAATTCAGCCTTGATGACATCAGGGCCATGGCGGCCGCGGTGCCCGACACCATGGACCTGGAGGTGTTTGTCCATGGCGCACTTTGCTACTCTGTGTCAGGCCGGTGTTACTGGAGTTCCTGGTTCGGTGGAAAAAGCGCCTTGCGCGGCCGTTGTGTCCAGCCCTGCCGGCGCCTGTACGAACAAAACGGAAAAAAGGCCCGGTATTTTTCATGTATGGATCTGTCGGCGGATGTACTTGCCAAAGTCCTCAAAAAGATCCCCAACATCAGCACCTGGAAAATTGAAGGCCGTAAAAAAAGTCCCCACTATGTTTATTACACGGTGATGGCGTATAAATTGCTCCGGGATGCACCGGAACAAAAAAAAGAGGCACTGTCACTTCTATCATATGCCCTGGGACGGCAGGGCGGCCATTACAACCTCTTATCCCACCGGGTCTCAAATCCGCTGGCTCATGAGTCTGACACCGGGTCCGGCCTGTTTTTAGGACGAATAAAAAACCCTGAAAGCCCATTTTTTATTACCCGGGAAGCGCTTGTACCTGGAGATCTTCTGCGCATCGGCTATGAAGAAGACAGTTTCCATCAAATCCAGAAAGTAACCCGGGCGATCCCCAAAAAAGGCAAATATTTTTTAGCCGGCAAAAAAGGCAGGCGTATCAATAAAGGCACGGCCGTGTTCATGATTGACCGCAAAGGACGTGAGCTGATAGAGCAATTATCACGCCTTGAAGCCGAACTTGGTGACATTGCCAAGGTCACGATAAAACCGTCAAACAAGCCCACCTCCTATGAAAGGATGGATGACAAGACAAAATCACCGGGCATGACGGGCGGTCATCGACGAAAAAAACAGTCGGGTATCCCTGAAATGGACGTATTTAGAAGATCCCCTGCCAACGCAAAAACACACAATGACACCGGCGTGTGGATTTCTGCAAACAATTACGGCATCAAAGCGCCGGCCAGGGCCTGGCTGTGGCTGGACCCCGTATTGTTCCCCGAAGAGGAAAAAATCTGCCAAAATTACATCAAAACCGCCGTAAAAAAAGGGGCAAAAAACTTTGTACTCAACGCCCCCTGGCAGATCAGCCTGTTTGACTCCCCCCAAAGGCTCAACCTCTGGGCCGGGCCCTTTTGTAATATTACGAATAGCCTTGCCGTGGAGGCGCTCAAACACAAAGGATTTTCAGGCGCCATTGTCAGTCCGGAACTTGAAAGCCAGACCCTTTTGTCTTTGCCCAAGGTCAGCAGTCTGCCTTTGGGGGTTGTCTGCCGGGCAAACTGGCCTGTGGCCATATCAAGGATTGCCGCGCCGGACCTAAGCATCGGGAAAGGTTTTAAAAGCCCCATGGGCGAATTGGCCTGGACCAGCAAGTTCAATGCGACCTACCACACCTTTCCCAACTGGATACTGGATCTTTCATCCAAAACCCAGGAGTTACAGCAGGCAGGATTTGTCATGCGCGTCAACCTGTTTGAAAATATCCCCAAAGGCATTCGGATGAAGCCGCGCCCGGGGACCTGGAACTGGAATTTGAAACTGCTTTAAATTCTATATACTTTTCATTTGTAAATCCTGCAGGACAATGGTAGTCAATATTTTGCAGTCGGCTTCATAAAATAAGTTTGCAATACCTTATATAAATATCACAGCGTGTATTGTGGGCTGACCCTGGTAACAAACATCAGGTCAGCCCACGGCTCTTATCGATAACGCCACAGTTAAAGGACGCGTTCCAAGGATGCAATTATTTCCGGAAATTCATCAGTTAATGCGATCGCCACTGGATTTCACCCATATTCTGGATGAAATCCCTTTGGGAATCATATTGATGGATACGGATTTGCGGGTGGTGTATCTGAACCGGTTCTTCCAGGCATTGACAGGGTTTTCACTGGATATGGCCAGGGGAATTCCCTGTAGAAATATTTTACGCAGCTCTGCCTGTATCATCAATTGCCCGGTCCTTGCCACCCACCGCAAAAACAGATCCGTATCCTGCACCAGCGACATCATCAATACGGACCGCCAGAAACTGCCGGTGCGCATAACCACCGCACAGATTACGGACAACCAGGGTCATTTCACAGGGTATATGGAAACCATAGAGGACCTGAGAAGCAGTGCCGCAGATGACCCTGAAAAAAACGTGGCCTATAGTTTCGCCAATATCATCGGCCGCAGCCGCAAAATGGAAATGATCTTTCAAACCCTTCCCATGCTTGCCCAAAGTGATGCCTCCATCCTGATCACCGGAGAGACCGGCACCGGCAAAGACCTTGTGGCCGAAGCCGTACACCAGACATCCGGGCGTGCAGGCGGGCCGTTTATAAAAATCAATTGCGGCGCACTGCCGGCCACCCTTTTGGAATCCGAAATTTTCGGGCACATGAAAGGGGCATTCACCGGTGCGGTGGAAAACAAACCCGGCCGGTTCAAACTGGCACACAACGGTACGATCTTCCTCACTGAAATCGGAGACCTCCCCCTGCCCTTGCAGGTGAAACTGCTCACCTTTCTCGATGACAGGATTATTTATCCGTTGGGCGCCACCAAAGGTTTCAACGCCAATGTCAGAATCATTGCCGCCACCCACCGGGACCTTGAAGATATGGTATCCATCGGCAAATTCAGAAAAGATCTTTTGTTCCGCCTGAATGTCGCAAGGGTGCACCTGCCGCCCCTGCGGGAACGCGGCGCCGACATCCGCCTGTTGCTGGATCATTTTTTAAACCATTACACAAAAAAGCAGGGAAAAAAAATCAATGGACTTTCAGAATCGGCCCTGGCTGTTTTATTGAATTACACCTATGAGGGAAATATCCGTGAATTGAAAAATATCATGGAGTATGCAGTGAATGTGGCCCAGGGGGATAAAATCGAATCCGATAACCTGCCGGCATATATTCTGGATCAAGAGCCCCGACAAAAAAGGGCAAAGAGACCGGCAGCTCAGCCGGAGTTACTTCAGCAATCCGGACAATCGTTGGATGCCGAACCGTTGCCGAACAACGGCACCGGGCAAACCTGGTCTTCGGTGCAGCGTCAGATGATCATAGATGCCTTGAAAAGGGCCCAGGGCAAAAAAAGTAAAGCCGCACAAATTCTCGGCATGAGCCGCAGCACACTGTGGCGCAAAATCAAAGCATATCAGATAGAATAAAATATGACATTGCATAAGGTTGCCATCCCGATACTTGGCGAGGAGATTGTACCCAGGTTTGACCTGACCACGGAAGTCGTCATTTTGACAACAACCAAGTTCTGGGAGATCCAGGACAAAAAGATTATTGTGCTGCCAAGGTCCTCCTCGGATGAATTGTGCAATACCCTTTTAGCCCAGGAGGTCAACACATTGATCTGCGGTGCCATTGAAGATGAATATTATGAATTTCTCAAATGGAAAAAGATGGCCATTTTTGACGGGGTATGCGGTGCATGGACCCAGGCCTTTAATCGATGGCAGAATCAGACCTTGACCCCAGGAGACATCCTTTTTAACCGCATGGTCGAAGGTAATTTAATATAATGTTTTAAAACGTTTCAAAACGTGTTTTTCAATTTGTTTCATTTTGTACAATTTCGTTTCTATCTCGTTCTATAAAATCATAACTTTCCGTTTTAAAAGAAAATAAAAATTTGGCATAGTCTTTGCTTTTTGTCTTGTTGATTTTAACTGATAACTGAAAACCGGTTAAACCAATTGGAAAACATGACCCTGATTGCCATTACATGCGGAATGTATGCCGCTCCCTACCGACTAATCGACGCGTTGTCCGCCTTGTATCGATGCGCTGTATATGAAGATCCGGCACTGGTTAAACAAACCGGTCAGGCACATGACCTGAGAACCGACCTTATTTTCAAGTCCATCCAGTGCAGACAAATCCCCTTTGATAATTTCACCCACGACAGAAAGAAATGCCTGGCCGCACTGAAGGTTCAGATATCCCAAAATATCCTGAACGGCCCCTGTCTTTTCTCGGGTGTCTTATCCCATCTGATACCCGCATCGATTTCCGGCATTTACAGAATTATGTCCATCCCCCCCATGCAGGTCCGCAGACAAAGGGCCATGACCATTGACCAGTTATCCAGCCATGCCGCCGCCCATGCCATCTCCCGATCCGACCGAAGAGACCAGCGCTTTGCGGCCCAGTTGAATTTGGACAACCTATGGGACCCGACTCGGCACAGTATGGACCTGGAATGGGGAAAAATTGATCCAGCAACACACGACATGACCCGGGAAGATGCAAACCAGACCGTGGCAAAATTACGCCCTGGGATTGAAATCGCAATGAGCGATCCAAACCCAAAAATGAGTACCCTTGATTTCAATATCAGTTCACGGGTTGAAGCTGCTTTAGCCGGCCTTGGACACAGCCTGATCATTGAATCGGACTCGGGCCATGTGCTGGTTACGCTGGACGGAAAGGTCATGAACCTTGCCCAGGCACAAAAACAGATTGCGGACCTTGCCCGGACAGTGTCCGGTGTAAGATCCGTTAGAACTAAAATAGGCCCCAATTTTTACAAGGGAGGCATCGCTCGCAATTTAAACTTTACGGCACCGTTCAAACGGAAAAGCTAATAAAACAAACAGTTGAAAAATACTATAAATACGAATAAAACAAAACTTAAATGAAGTAATAATTCATTAATCAAAGGAGAGAGGGACCCAAATGACAACTGGAAATACAGATGCAGCAAAATCACAACTGGACTGGAAAAGAATTCTGTTCATTTTAATCGGCCTGACCCTGTTCGCTATTGTCAATTTTTCTCCGGCATGGCCGGATGCTGTGGATCCTACCGGAAAACATTTTACGTTGAGTGCCCAGGGGAAAGGTGCACTGGCCATCTTTCTGCTGGCCGGCACCTGGTGGGTGTTTGAGGTCGTTCCCATTGGTGTGACCAGCCTGGCACTTGGCGCGCTTCAGGTCCTTTTTGCGGTCCGTACCGCCAAGGAAGCTTTGAAAGATTTCATGACCCCGTCGGTTCTGTTTATCTTTGGTTCCCTGGTCATCGGCATGGTGTTTACAAAAACGGGGTTAACCAAGCGCCTGGCGTATAAAATGCTGGCCGTTGTGGGGGAAAAAACCAGCATGATCTATCTGGGCTGTTTTGTGGTCACGTCGGCTCTAACCCATATCATGGCCCATACGGCAGTGGCCGCCACCATGTTCCCCCTTTTGATGACCATCTACAGCATGTATACCGACGAACCCGGACCGACAAAATTCGGCAAAGGACTGTTCATGGGCATGGCATTTGTGGCGGGTGCTGGATCCATCGTCACACTTTTAGGTGCGGCCCGGGGCGCTGTGGCCATAGGCTTTTTCAAAGACATCGTAGGGCGGGATGTCTCTTTTTTCGAATTGACCTATTATATGTTCCCTGTGGGCTGGGCCATGACCTTTATCCTTTGGGGATTTTTCATGGTTTTATTCAAACCTGAAAAAAAGACCATTCCCGGTATCAAAGAGAAGGCGAAATCCCTGGAAAAAGCCATGGGCGACATCACAAAACAGGAAATTTTGGCAGGCAGCATCATTTTTCTGGCCATTGCCATCATGTCCATCAAACAGTTCATCCCTGCCATATCCAGCCTGGATAAAAATGCGATCATGCTTGTGGCAACGGTTCTGTTCTTTATCTTCAACATCCTTGACATCAAAGATCTTGAAACAATCCCTTGGAATATCATCCTTTTGTTCGGCGGTGCCATGAGTATCGGTTTCTGCCTATGGGAGACAGGCGCAGCCGAATGGCTTGCCATCAACTGGCTGACCATGTTCCAGAACGCCAACTACTTTGTGTTCATTTTAAGCATTGCATTTTTTGTCATGATGATGACCAACTTCATCATGAACGTGGCAGCCATTGCCATATCACTGCCCGTGGCATTGGTTATAGCCCCTTATTTGAATGTGGCACCTGAAGTTATCTTGTTTGCGTCCCTGGTCACCGCCGGCATGCCGTTTCTACTGCTGGTGGGTGCGGCCCCCAACGCCATCGCCTACGATTCCAAACAATTTACCACGGGTGAATTTTTCATGTACGGTATTCCTGCGTCCATTATATTGATGGTGATTGTGGCATTGTCCATATTCCTGTGGAAGATCATGGGGATGCCCATCACAACGGTCTAATATCTGAGCACAGGCTCTAAAACAGTTCAACGATACATAAACCAGACAATTCAACCCCCCGGTTCATCTGCCCTGATGTACCGGGGCGTTGTCGTTTCCGGCAACGGCTATGTTGACATATCCCTGCCAATTATAGTAAAAAACGGCCCAAATACTAGATCAGTTCATATTCGTATATAGAACCCAGGAGTTTTCATTTGAAAATAGTGATAATCGGTGCCGGAGGCGTTGGATATAACATTGCCGGTCGATTGGCCCTTGAAAGCAAAAATGTCGTGGTGGTTGATGTGGACGCACATGCCACCAGAAAAATTGCAGAAGACCTGGATGTCAAGGTCGTAACAGGATCGGGCAGCAATCCGGACACCCTGCGGGAGGCGGGGGTTGTCGGCGCGGATATACTTTTGGCCGTCACGGACAGTGATGAAATCAATATTGTATCCTGCCTGATTGCCAACCAGATTTCGCCGATGACCCGAAAACTGATCCGTCTGCGCAATGAAGGATTTATCCCCTTTCACACCAGCTTAAAAAACGAAGCCCCGCATATTGACAACATCATCAACCCCGAAGCAGAAGTGGTAAAAACCATCAGAAAACTGATGACCATTCCAGGTGCCGTGGACAAAGGCGAATTTGTTAACGGCCGGGTTAAATATGTGGGGATGCGGCTCTCCGAAGATTCTCCCATCGCCGGTATGGAGCTTGCAGATTTCCATCACGTGTTCGGCCAGGACCGACCCTTGATTGCGGCCATTATCCGGGGCAATAAAGTCATTGTACCCAGGGGCAAAGATAAACCCGTGGCAGGGGATCTGATCTATTTTGTATGCGACACAAAAAAACTGAAAGAGACACTGGGCCTTTTGGGGGTAACGGTCAGGCCCGTAAAAAAGGTCCTGATTGTGGGCGGCGGCCGCATTGGCGCCAAGCTTGGCCACTCCCTTGAAAATGATGATATCCAGGTTAAAATCATTGAGTCGGATATAGATCGGTGCAACGACCTGTCCATGCAGATGAAACGCACCGTGGTGCTCCACGGTGACGGTGGAGACCAGAAGCTGTTCATGGAGGAAAATATCAGCCAGATGGATGCGGTGGTGTCGGTGACCAACGACGATGAAACCAATATCCTTGTGTCTCTTCTGGCAAAAAACATGGGGGTGGACAACACCATCACCCGCATCAGCAAGGCCAGTTATTATCCGTTATTATCCACCATCGGCATTGAAAAAGTGGTCAGCCCCCGGGTCTCGGCGGTCTCTTCAATCCTCCAGGACATCCGCCAGGGCAATGTCATCTCCGACATATCCATTTTCGGAGAACAAGGCGAATTCATTGAGGCGGTGGCACTGGCATCTTCGCCCATCACCAAAGGACCGATCAGGGACATCTCTTTTCCCAAAGGCACTTTGCTGGTCTGCATCATCCGCGGGGACGAAATCATTATTCCCATGGGTGACAACCAGGTGCTGGCAGGGGACCGCATCATTTTATTTGCGATCCAGGCGGCAGTGAAAAAGCTTGAAAAAATGCTTACCGTAAAACTTGGGTTTTTCTGATGCGCTGGCCTTTTATCATACGAATCATCGGCGTCCTTCTATTTGTGCTTGGCCTTTCCATGGCCCTGCCCCTGGGCTGCAGCCTGTTTTTCAAAGACGGGGCCCATCAAGGCCACCTGACCGCCATGGCAGTGACCACCATAATGGGCGCCGGCATGATTTTTATCTCAAAAAAGGCCGGAAGCCATGACTATATCAACCAGAGAGAAGGCATTGCCGTTGTGGCATTGGGCTGGCTCGGCATCGGTCTTTTCGGCGCCCTGCCCTTTTTTCTGGCCCCGGATTTTTCCAACTTTACGGATGCGTTTTTTGAGTCCGTGTCCGGATTCACCACCACGGGTTCCTCGGTGATGACCAATATTGAGGGCGCGGCCCCCAGTCTATTATTCTGGCGAAGTTTGATCCAGTGGTTGGGCGGCATGGGCATCATTGTTCTGTCCCTGGCCATTTTACCGTTCTTAGGGGTGGGCGGCATACAGTTGTACAAAGCCGAAGTGCCCAGTCCGGTACCGGACAAACTGACCCCTCGTTTGTCCGACTCCGCCAAAATTCTCTGGATGGTTTACGCGGGTATGACCCTTTTACTCATTGGGTTTCTTTATTTGGGGGGAATGAATCTATTTGAATCGACCTGTCATGCCCTGACCACACTGCCCACCGGCGGTTTTTCACCGAAAAATCTTTCCATTGCCCACTATAACAGCGCCTATTTTGATTATGTAATTACCGTATTCATGCTGCTTGCAGGCATCAACTTTTCCCTGCATTACCAGATTTTACGGGGCAACGGCCTTGCATTCTGGAAGGATGCTGAATGCCGGTTTTTCCTGGGGGCCGTGCTTGTGGGCACCCTGATCATCACATTCAACACCTGGGGGGCAGTGTATGACAGTGTTTCCAACGCCTTCAGGTTTGCCGTATTCCAGGTGGTTTCCATCGTCACCACCACAGGCTATGCCACGGCGGACTATGAACTGTTCCCGGGCCTGTCCCAGGTGCTCTTATTTTTTGGTATGTTCCTGGGGGCCAGTGCCGGTTCCACGGGCGGCGGCATGAAATGTGCCAGGATTATGGTCTGCATCAAATACTGCTACAGGGAGTTGTTCAAGCTCATCCATCCCCGCAGTGTCAGCCACATTAAACTAAACAACACCCTGATTCCCGAAGAACTGCTTCGTTCCATCTTGGGATTCATCTCCCTATATATCCTAATTTTCGTAATAGCCACCATTCTTCTTTCCTCATTAGGCGTGGATCTTTTAACCGCCTTAGGCGCAGTGGCCTCGTGCATAGGGAACATTGGTCCAGGTTTTGGTTCCGTGGGGCCGGCTGAAAATTTTGCACACCTTCCCCAGGCCGGCAAATGGCTTCTGTCCTGGTGCATGCTGGCAGGACGGCTGGAAATATATACAGTAATTATACTTCTGATCCCCGAATTCTGGAGACAATAAGTTCAATCGTTTTAGAGGCAATCAAAACACCAATTTTACGCCTTGGCCCTAAATGCATGTTTATCAATCAAATCAGATAGATTCAGACTATTGCCCCGATTCAATCTCCTGATTTTTTAATTTTACACCTTTTTTATCCTTGACTTGATTAACAAGATTCAATAGAAATCACATATTGCGAATACAATTTTGAGATAATTTATCTCTATCAATGGAATCCGAATCAAAGCAACACCGGATTGTCCTAAATTAAGACGAAGAACGATTCAACAGCCAATGCCGGACGGACGAAACAAAGGCTGATCACGACAAATTTGCTGCAAAACTGATGGTGGATCAAAGTTAAATTGATCCTTGGGCGATTGGTTTAAATCCTATGTTCGTTAGGGCGTTAAATAGCCTATCCCGCGACCTTAGAAACAGATCAGAATGCTTTCCATAAAAATTGAAAGCATGGATTCAATCTTTAAAGCCCCCCAAAAGAACAAAAATTAAAAATATTTATAAATCAAGTTTATTACACCAATCGCACTGTGTAATCGACCAGGCGGAGCAATGTTTTCAGAATTTGTGGCATGGAATTGATAAAAATTTAATATACACCCCGTTCTAAAAATTAAAAACATATTGAAATAATATTTGATATTATACCCACTTACATGCTATCAACATAAATAAGTCGTAATTTTCTAAAGTTTCTTTGATATTATATCGCAAACTGAAAGGAGAGAATTCATGAAGAAAGCAATTATTCTGCTAATCAGCGTGATGTTTTTAACCTTTAGCACGACGGTATTAGCCGAGCCTAACGTCGGCGCTGCTGGTGCTGGCGGTGGGGCTGGTGCTGGCGGTGGTGCTGGTGCTGGGGCTGGTGCTGGGGCTGGTGCTGGGGCTGCTGGTGCCGCTGCCGCTGGTGCCGCTGGGGCTGGAATTTCAGCAGCGACGATAGGCGCCGTTGTCGCCGGTGCGGTTGTTGCCGGTGCAGTCGTTGCTACTGTCACTTCGAATGATGACGACGATCCTGCTGGTCATGGTCATGGTCATTAATTAATTAAAAGATCCATAAGGATTAATTTTCTAAAACTTATGGATCTTTCTCTTCCTTTTCTATCCAACCCCAATTTCTCTACAAGTGATCGTAACATGATAAAAAAATGTTTCCTTTTTATTTATTTATTTGTATTTGTCTGCACATCATGGGTTTCAGCCCTGGAATTTAACGGACAAACAATATCTTCCGGCCAGCAAATATCTGCAGATCAATTAAACAATCTGCCGCCTGGAATTAAAAAAAAACTTGAAGAACAGATAAACAACCCGTCAGACAAAAGTACCTTTCCAGGCGGAATTAAACCTGAGCTTCCAAGGTATAAAATTGAAACCAGGCAATCGTTCCCCAAAAAAGAGTTGGTTTCTGAAGACGACGAGTTGGTTTCTGAAGACGACGAGTTGGTTTCTGAAGACGACGAGTTGGTTTCTGAAGACGACGAGTTGGTTTCTGAAGACGAAGTTTCTAAAATCGAAACACAATATCGTGAAATGTATCAATCCGATTTAAGCACAAATCTGAAGCAATTCGGATACGGTATATTTGATACGGGTGTTGTAAAACCAACCAGCCTGGCAGTCCCTGATGGGAACTACATCATCGGAACCGGAGATGAACTTTTAATCCGAGTATGGGGAAGCGGCCTGGATGCATCTTATCCGGCAATAGTAGACCGAAGAGGAAATATCAGTCTCCCTAAAATAGGCATCCTGGAGGTTGCGGGCATAAAATATAAAGACCTTGAAACCATTATTCAAAATGAAGCAAACAATTATATTCAGGGCATAAATATCAAAGTTGCATTTACCAGATTGCGGAGCCTTGAAGTTTACGTTGTTGGCGCCGTCAAAAAACCCGGACTACACATAGTTCCTCCATTTTCAACTATTTTTGATGGTCTGATGGCTGCAGGCGGTGTATACAAAAAAGGCTCCCTCAGACGAATTCAATTAAATAGAAATGGTAGCCAGGTTCAGCGCTTTGATTTATATGACCTGTTATTAAAAGGTGACAGAACCTCGGACAAACAATTGGAAAACAAAGATGTCATTTTCGTTCCTGGGATTGGCGAAACCGTTGCGGTTGCAGGTGCAGTGAATGATGAAGGCATTTTTGAAATCAAACGGCAAAGAAACATTGACGATCTCGTATCCATGGCCGGAGGCGTACTTCCCCAAGCCCTGGGCACCAGGATTTATTTGAGACGGTTTAAAGACAATAGAGAATTTGTGGTAAGAGACATAGAAAACCATGGGAGTTTGGAAAACTGGAAATCAATTCCAGTCCAGAACGGCGACATGGTGGATGTCACGTTTTCCAAAACGCTGCCTAAACTGGTTTATCTAAACGGGCATGTCTGGACTGAAGATATCTTTCAATATAAAAAGGGATTAAAGCTGTCTCATATCCTAACGTCAACAGAACTGTTAAAACCGGATGCAGCGATAGAATTTGCATTTCTCTACAGGTACAATCCGGAAAGCACCCGTTTTACCCCCTTACAATTTCCCTTGGCCAAGGTATTCTCAAGAGAATACGATACAGCACTAAGACCCTTTGATCAAATACAGATTCTTTCCAGGAAAGAAATCGGTATAAAAGAGAGCTTCAACATTACCGGCGCAGTGCGCAAACCTGGCCAGTACGAGTTCAGCCCAGGTCTGACAATAAACGATGCCATCGCCCTTGCAGGGGGAGTCAAATTTGGCGGTAAAACATCCAATATTGAACTGGCTAGACAAACGATTAAAAACGATGCCGTAGTCACTGAATATAACGTTCTGAACCAGGAAACAGACGGAAATAAAAATCTGAGGCCCTTTGATACAGTACTTGTCCCGATGCTTAAAGATGCCACCCTTATCAGACAGGTCAGCATTACAGGTGAAGTGGTATGTCCGGGAACCTATACCATCAGTGAGGGCGAAAACCTATCCAATGTAATAAAGCGGGCCGGAGGATTTACCCCCCATGCCTATTTTTTCGGTGCCAAATACACATCGGAACAAGCCCGTGAAATCCAGCAGCTTAGTGTCAACAATATGATCAAGCAGCTCGAATTAGAATACATCCAGATGGCCTCTGGACAGACACAGAAAGCATTATCTGAAGAAGATGCAAAAGCTCAATTGCTGGCCACACAGCAGATGGAATCATTCTTAGAAAAACTGAGGCAAATCAAGGCCGAGGGCAGAGTTGCGATTTACCTGGCGGACCTGGAAACATTTGCCGGCAGTTCCTATGATTATGTACTAAAAGACGGCGATTCTATTTTTATCCCGGAAAAACCTTACTTTGTATCTGTTGTCGGTTCTGTGTATATGCCCGGCTCATTTCTCTATCAGCCTAATCAAACGCTTGAATCATATCTATCCAAAAGCGGCGGACTGGCAAAGGGGGCAGATGAAGACCATGTATACCTGATAAAGGCAAACGGCGAAATTGTATCAGCACAACAGACAACAGGCCTATTTTCTTCAAACTTTGAAGATATAGTCCTGATGCCCGGTGATACAATCGTAGTTCCCCAAAATCTTGAAAAAGTTCCCTATCTTAAACTCGTGAGTTCAATTTCAGATATTGTATTTAAAATTGTCACAACTGCCGGAATCATATTTGCCATTTAAGCGTTACGTTTTTTCTACCGTATTGTGTATTATTTTTGCATTTTGTCTGCTCGGCCCTTACTCACAGGTGTCTGCCGTTGAAAACAGGGCCCAAGCTTTAGGCTCTCTACAATCATATACAGGGCTTCTTTATATGCCCAATGCCCGGGTAAAACCGGATTGGTCAGTACGGCTTAAAATCGGACACAATGATCCATATACATATTACGGCGGGGCTTTGGGTGTATTTGACTGGTTAGAATTCCATGGACAATTCACCCAAATCAATACGATCACCGCTTTTCCCGGATACGAGTATGGAGATTATAAAGATCGAGCTGCAGGGATGCGGCTGGTTATGATCAAAGAAAATGAGTTCATGCCGCAGATTGCCGTTGGATTTTATGACGCCATTGGCACCGGCCTTTTTCCTTTTCGTTATATCGCTGCTTCTAAAATGATTGGAAATGTCGACCTGACCTTTGGTCTGGGCCAAGGTATTCTTGCCGGTGATTACCCAGCAGACGAATACTCAGGGGACGATATCGGTAAATCTTTTTTATTTACAACGCCATTCAGGAAAACAAAACCGTTTATGGGCGCAGAATGGCACTACACGCCGGATTTAAGTTTCACAGCTGAATATTCTCCGATTAATTGGCGTAATATGTTCGGGTACCGGGACAGCAGCAATAATAAACTCAAAGATGATAATACGCTTTTTGATCTAAATATAGGTGTGAAATATAAAATCACCGATTATCTTCATGCAACGGCTGCAATGATCGGAGGCAACACATACGCTGCAAGCATAAACTTTGAGTTCCCCTTGGAACCTGAAGGGATGCTGGCCTGGGATAAGCCGGCAAGCTACAATCCCACAGAGAAACTGAAATGGAAAGCTATGGAATCAAATAACGAAGATTTGTCATTTTTGATTTCAGAAGAAATAAAAAAACTGGGTTTTGCCGGGGTATCATCTGCCTGCAGTACTGATTCGGCGTGGATAGAATTTAAAAACTCAGTTCACCTTTCAGATACACGGGCCATTGGACGGATAGGTGCAGTGCTTGATAAAATTTTACCCGAACGCATCCAGACATTGTTCATCAACCTGAAAAAAAAAGAGACTGTTATAACCAGTCTTAGATTCGGGCGAAGAGAGTTGAGGGCGTTTATAAATTCTAAAATGGATGACCAGGGCTTGATGGCGTTTACTGATCTCACCTTGTATAAAACCAAACACTGGCATTCGTTTGAAACAAAGCAGGACGCTTCCGATCTATGTGCTGCTGATGAATCAAGATTTTCTTTTAATATCCAGCCCAAGATCCGAACATTTTTAAATAATCGATCCGGATTTTTCAAGCATAAAGGCCTGCTAAGGGCACAGGCAGATTATCGGCTCTGGAAAGGTGCGGCGATTTTAGGAGAACTGGAATATACCCTTTTCAACCAATATGATGACCTTATTTATGACCCTCTGGAACAGGAACATTCTGTTCGAACGGATATGGTGGAATATGAGACCGGACAAAAAATCAGACTGTCTCAGTTGACCTTGAATCAATTCATAGATCTGCCCTTAGACATAGCGGGAAGATTTTCAGCCGGATATTTTGAAACCCAGTATGCAGGCATTGGGATTGAGTGTTTCCGTTATTTCAACGATGGGCTTTGGGGTCTGGGGTTTGACAGTCAAATGGTGAAAAAAAGAGATCCTGATTCAACCTTTAACATTCACGAAGAATATGACGACTGGTATAAAACTGCCTTTTTGAATGTCTATGCAAATATCATCCCATCGCTTGGGTTGGAATCCGGGCTGAAAATAGGCCGATTCCTTGCCGGAGATCCCGGTGTCAGAATTGATCTCAGGCGTACGTTTAAATATTTTACGATTGGGGCCTGGTATACCAAAACGGATACAGATCTGTTTGCCTCAGAAAAAAACCGCTCGGCGGATCAAAAAGGCGTATATATCACATTTCCTCTGTCCATATTTTTCCCAAAAGACACTCCAAAGCGCATGAGATACACGTTTTCGAGTTTTACCAGAGACCAGGGTGCAACAGTACGGCAACCGGGTTCTTTGTATCCACTTGATCCTTTTTCAACTCCAGATCATTTTAAAAGAACGATTAATGACATGAGGCAGAATTAAACATGGCAGACAGCAAAACAGAGCAGGCCCCAAAAGATATCATCTATGTACCGATACCTGACCCTGGAATGAACAGGGAAGATAAAATAGATTTTCTGGCTCTGTGGAGTATTATCTGGAAAGGCAAATGGTTTATTTTGAGTTGTACCTTAATCGGTACCCTTTACGCTGTTTATACGTCCTTGTATGTGGTGCCGGTCACTTACCGGTCCGATGCGGTCCTCCAACTCACGGAAACTGGAAACAATAAACTTTCAAACTTGTCTTCGCTTGTAGGCAGCCTCCCCATATCCATGGGATTATCCAGAAACAATAAATCTGCAAATATTATAAATTATTTAAACAGCAGGACTTTTAAATTCAGATTAATCGAAGAAAATAATCTGCTTCAGCGATTTCATAAAAATATCTGGGATAAAAAAAACCAAAAATGGATGGTTGATGACCCTGACGAAGTGCCGACCTTACTCAATTGTTTAGAGCCATTGCAAAATAGTTTTAGTTTTGAGCTGGATCCAAAAACTTCGTTAATAACACTCTCATGGGTGGATGAAGACCCCAAATTCACATCAACAATTTTAAATGATGTTATCAGACAATTATCATACTACCTTGAAAACGAATATGAAAGCGATGCAAAAAAAGAACGCTTTTTTATCGAAAAACAGCTTCGCAATGCTGAAAACGAACTTGAACATTGGGAAAAACAAGTCCCATCACAACAACTAACCTTATCTAAAATCCAAAGAGAAAAACTCACGGCTCAAGCAATATATACAGAACTGAGAAAACAACTGGAACTGGCAAAAATATCTGAAGTTAAAGAAGTAGTAAGATTTAAAGTTCTGGATGAACCATATATTCCTGAAAAAAGATTCAAACCCAACCGTAGACAAATGTGCCTCTTCGCAATGTTCGTCAGTGGATTTTTCTCTCTTTTCATGGTTTTATTCTTCAATTTCATCAAAACCGTATTCTCCCAAAGGAACACTGGAAAAGAGGGAAATTGAAAAGGACATTAAAAATATGAGGTTGTGGTTCAATTTAATATAGAAACAGATTCTCGTTCTGTCACTAAACGTATGATGATCTCTTTGATCAGACACTGGAGGTAATAATTGCAGCTTGAAAAAAAAAGGGTGCTGGTAACAGGTGCGGATGGATTCATTGGATCTCATCTTGTAGAAATGTTGTCCCAAAAAAAATGTAAAATAAGGGCTCTTAATTATTACAATTCATTTAACAAATGGGGTTGGCTGGAATCTCTGGATTGTCTTGACAAGATTGAGGTGATAAGCGGAGATGTCCGAGATCCTCATTTTTGTAAATTCATTACAAAAGATATTGATGTTATTTTTCATCTTGCCGCGTTGATAGCCATACCGTATTCATATATTGCACCTGATAGTTACATTGATACCAATATTAAAGGCACCCTGAATATCTGCCAGGCAGCAAAAGAAAATAAATGTTTACGAATAGTACATACATCAACATCAGAGGTATACGGAACGGCACGTTATGTACCAATAGATGAGAATCACCCGCTTCAACCGCAGTCTCCATATTCTGCCAGCAAAATTGGCGCAGATCAGATCGCCTTGAGTTTCTTCCTATCATTTGGTCTACCGGTTTCAATTGCCCGCCCCTTTAATACATATGGTCCAAGACAAAGCGCCAGAGCCGTCATACCGACGATCATCACCCAAATTGCAGCCGGCAAGAAGCAGATCAAGCTGGGGGATATATCCCCTACACGGGATTTCAATTATGTGCTGGACACCTGTCAGGGCTTTATTGATATTGCCCAATCCGAAAAGACTATCGGCGAGGTGGTTAATATCGGATCGGGGTTTGAATTTTCGATTGGTGAGACCTTAAATTTGTTAAAGGAACTGATGCAGTCCGACGTGACTTTTATAACAGACGACAACCGCATTCGCCCCAAAAACTCCGAGGTATTCCGCCTGTGCTGTGACAACACAAAAATCCGGAATTTGACCGGATTCGAACCGCAATATACACTGGAGCAAGGATTAAAACAGTGCATTGACTGGTTTACCCTGCCGGAAAACCTTTCTCAGTATAAAACAGATATATACAATGTATAAATCTTTCATCAATTTTGTAAGGGAGCTATACGGTACAGACAGATTTATTCCGCTGCATGCCCCCACTTTTGAGCAGCGGGACAAAGACTATGTCATTGATGCCATTGACTCCACCTTTGTTTCCAGTGTCGGGGAATATGTGAACCGATTTGAACACGATCTATCAATTTTTACCGGTGCCGCACGGGCTGTCGCTACAGTCAACGGTACCACAGCACTTCAGGTGGCACTCCGACTTGCAGGTGTTGGACCCGGCGACGAGGTTATCACCCAGCCTCTGACGTTTGTTGCTACAGCTAATGCCGTTTCCCATCTTGGCGCGGTCCCGGTTTTTGTAGATGTGGATAAAGATACGATGGGAATGAGTCCCGCAGCTTTAGAATCCTTTTTGGGCAGCCAGACTGTGCTCAAAAATTCCCACACTTACAATCGGCACACCGGCCGGCATATTGCCGCCATTCTTCCCATGCATACCTATGGCCACCCCTGCAGGATACGTGAAATTGTTCAGACTGCAGATAAATGGTCCATCCCCGTTGTAGAAGATGCGGCAGAAGCTATTGGCTCTACCATTAACGGCCGGCATTGCGGATATTCGGGTAAGCTTGGTATCCTCAGCTTCAATGGTAACAAAACCATTACATGCGGTGGCGGTGGTGCGATCCTCTCCAATGATGAACATGTGGCGGACCATGCCAAATACCTTACAACCACCGCTAAAATCCCCCACGCCTGGGAATTCGATCATGATGAAATCGCCTACAATTTCCGACTCCCCAACCTGAATGCGGCCCTTGCCTGCGCGCAGCTGGAAAGACTTCCTGTTATTCTTCAAAAAAAAAGAGAAATTGCCAGTGCGTATAAAACGTTTTTTGACTCCCACGACTGGGGTCGGTTCATGACGGAACCTGAAAATACCCAAAGTAATTATTGGTTATGTACCATTGCGTTGCAGGATCGCCCAAGTCGAGACGCATTTTTGGAGCAGACAAATGCCGCAGGCCTGATGACCCGGCCGGCCTGGAAATTGATGAATCGGCTTTCTATGTACTCGGGCTGCCAGACTGGTCCACTGAGTAATGCACAATGGCTGTACGACCGAATCGTGAACTTGCCGAGCGGGATACAAACACATGGATGAGGTCCACATGCTGTATAACGGTCATGGACCGTCTCTGGACTTTCACCCGGGTTCGGCCCACAACAAAACAGAAAGAATCCAGTTGGTGATAGAGACTTTTTTATAAAATTGAAATATTTTCCAACTTTTCATGGAACCACTAAACCAGCACAAATACCTTATTAGGTTCGCTAAAAGAGAACCATTATTTTAATTACAATTCAAAGGACATGCAATGCTTTGGTTGATCGGCGCAGGACCGATGGCTGTAGATTACAGCAAAGTTTTAAGGGCATTAAAGACCCCCTCTCTTGTCATAGGCAGGGGCAAAGAATCTGCTGAAAAATTTAGGGAAAAATCTGGCTTAACGATCAAAACAGATGGCCTTGATGTCTGGCTAAAAAAGAAACCAGAGAAACCAGATTGTGCAATTGTTGCAGTCGGTGTTGACCAATTAGCAAACGTCACTGATCAGTTGCTTGATTTTGGAGTGAAAAAAATCCTTCTGGAAAAACCAGGTGGATTAAACTCCGATGAAATTCAAAGACTAAATAGCAAAGCATTAAAAAAAGAGGCGGATGTATATATCGCATACAACAGACGATTTTATGCGTCCGTAATCCAGGCTCAGAAAATGATTAAAGAGGATGGCGGCGTGACTTCCTTCCATTTTGAATTTACAGAGTTAAGTCATATTATTGAAAAAACAAACAAACCGAGACAAGTATTAGATAACTGGTTCTTAGCTAATTCTACCCATGTTGCTGACTTGGCTTTTTATCTTGGGGGACAACCCAAAGAATTGACTGCCTATACTACGGGAGAAGTAAGTTGGCATCCCAAAGCAGCGATATTTGCAGGAGCCGGCATTTCAGAAAACGACGCATTGTTCTCTTATCAAGCCAACTGGGACGCACCAGGACGTTGGGGAATTGAAATCCTAACTAAAAAAAAGAGATATTATTTCAGGCCATTAGAACAATTACACATTCAAAAAACAGGCAGTTTTGACATACAAAAAATAGAAATTGATGATCATCTTGATAGACAGTTTAAACCAGGTCTTTATCTACAAACAGAAGCATTTATTAACAATAATTTTGAACGATTCTCAGCCATAGACAATCAATCAGAGCATTGTAAAATTTACGATCTCATGATCGCTTGATTTCAGGTTTGTAACATATCGCAGAATCATCCAAGTAAAGCTGACCCGTATCATAATTGCGTTGATTCGAGTGAATGATGCAAAATAAATGAGGTGAAAGTAAAATAAAATGAGCTATATTGGAGGGTTACGAAATACAGATATTCTTATTTTGTGTGGGGGATTGGGAACCCGGTTCAGGCAAGTGATGGATGATCGTCCTAAAGGATTGGCACCCGTTGCAGGAAAACCTATTCTGGAAATATTGATTGACGAGTTTACATCCCAAGGCGCACAAAGGATTATTCTTGGGGTCGGGTATATGAAAACCCAGATTATAGATCACTTCAAAAAGATTGATAGTGTCGAAATAATATTTTCCCAGGAAAATGAGCCTCTGGGCACGGGGGGAGCTATTTTAAACGCACTTCCTAAAATAGAATCGGATAGCATTCTGGTCTCCAACGGCGATTCAATCTGTAATATGGATTATAATAAAATGATTGCTTTTCATAATCACAAAAAAAGCGATATTACTATTGCGGTCAGCCCGGCTCAAAATGCCGAGGACTATGGGAATATCGATATAGATGATGCGGGAAAAATTACCGCTTTTACAGAAAAAATCCAAAACAGAAAAAAAGCGATAATAAGCGCCGGGGTATATCTACTTCCAGTCAGGATCTTTGAAACAATTAAAAAAAATTACCCGCTCTCTATAGAGATAGATTTGTTTCCCAAAATGGTGAAGCAGTTCAATATTTTTGGTTATCCAACAGGCAGCGAGGTTCTGGATATAGGAACTGAAGATCGATATGATAAGATCAATCATTTGATGTCAAAGGCAGTAACCAAGAATAAAAATTCAAAATGAATAAAACATACATATATTTGAAGGGCTACCGCCTAACCTCTAAAATTATCATATGAAAATTCTAAAGCAAATACTATCAATTTTTAACAGGAAAGAAAAACTACAGCTATTGTTAATTTTCTTGCTTATGATGGTAACAGGGCTTTCTGAAGCATTGGGGATTGGATTAATATTTCCTTATATCAGTATTCTCTCAAATCCTGGAATAATAGAGAACCATAGTATTCTTAAGTGGACATTTAATGCGCTGCCAATTTCCACAAAAGACGAACTTATCTTAAT
Organism: uncultured Desulfobacter sp.; assembly: GCF_963666675.1. Classification (NCBI taxonomy): domain Bacteria; kingdom Pseudomonadati; phylum Thermodesulfobacteriota; class Desulfobacteria; order Desulfobacterales; family Desulfobacteraceae; genus Desulfobacter; species uncultured Desulfobacter sp. The sequence continues at coordinate 3,832,696 of NZ_OY762929.1, forward strand.
CATAAGTTTTGGATTATTTATTTATTTTATTTTTAAAAATCTCTTCTATTTAATATCACAATATATTCAACAAAACTATTTAATCGGTAAACGCGTTGAGCTTGTAGGGACGATATTCCAAGGGTATATGCACTCACCATATGAATTTCATTTGAATCATAACCCGGCTTTTTTACATAGAAACATCAATGCTACGGATCAGATATTTTCAGGACTGCTACAGCCATTCTTCGATATATTATCCGAAGTTATCATAGTCTTCTGTGTAATACTGATGCTGTTATATTCGAATTTTATGTTGTCGATTAGCGCTTTGTTATTGATAACATTTCCAACATGGCTACTGAATAAATATATATCCCAAAAAATGAAAATACTTGGCAAAGAAAACTTTAATCTAATTGGTGTTACGTCAAAAAATTTATTGGAAGGCTTATATGGCATAAAAGAAATACAAATTATGAATCGCCAAAAATATTTTAGTAAATCCTTCATCGAAAATTCCAGGGTACTCGGGTTTATTAGAAGGGACCAGACAATTATCAGATATATCCCACGGGCTACATTGGAATCACTAATTATACTGGTTATGGTTGGAGCGGTTATATTTATTGTTTTAAGTGGTCAATCAATCATTGAGTCGCTACCTCTTATATCATTATTCGCAGTTGCATCAGTTCGAATTCTAACTTCGGCAACAAAAATTATCATTGGAATGAATAACCTAAGTTTTAATAGTGTTGTAGGTGATACAATTATCAATGAGATTAATGAATTTAAAAGGCAGAAACGAAAGAGTATTATTAAAAATAATAAAGACGTAGCATTAAATAGTTTTGAAAAAGTTGAATTAAAAAATGTAAGTTTTAAATATCTAAATGAAGAAAAAAAAATAATTGATTATATTAATATGACAATTAATAAAGGGCAATCTATTGCCATCGTAGGAGGGTCCGGGGCTGGAAAATCAACTTTAATAGATATCTTTTTAGGCTTATTAAAACCGTTTGAAGGAGAAATTAAAGTTAACGGGGTGTCATTAGATAACTGCAAACACAGTTGGCAGAAAAAAATTGGATATATTCCGCAGTCTATTTATTTATGTGACGACACGCTAAAAAATAATATCGCTTTTGGTTTGCCGGAAGCGTCAATTGATATGAACCGACTTAATGATGCCATTCAGATTGCTCAATTAAAAGAAGTTGTAAATGAATTGAAGGAAGGCATTGATACAATCATTGGTGATAGAGGCGTTAAGCTATCAGGCGGGCAAAGACAGAGAGTTGCCATAGCCCGGGCCTTGTATCATGATCCAGATATACTTATAATGGATGAAGCAACTTCATCTTTAGATAACCAAACAGAGAGAGAATTTATTAAAGCAGTTGACCGACTTAAAGGGCAAAAAACAATGATAATTGTCGCGCATCGTCTAACAACCGTACAAAATTGTGACGTTATATATTTTCTGAAGAATGGAAAAATAGACGGTGGTGGGAATTTTAGAGAGTTGGTCGAACAAAATTTAGCTTTTAGAAAAATGTCACAGTACGGGGATCGTACAGTTTCGTAAAATTCCATGCAGATGGTTTTGCAAAATATTTATTAAGTCTTCTTCAAAAGATAATGTTCCCCTCATAGTACAAGCATGTCTGCAAATCAAAGTTGGAGAAACATATGTTCAAAGCAGCGATTCTGATTCCTACAAAAAACAGATCTGATTTCCTATCTCGACAATTAAGGTATTATTCTTCCGTGAATTGCATGCATGCCATTTATATTGGGGATGCGAGCGATGAAAGGGAAAAGGACGCGCTTGAAAAAGCGATTGAAAAGTATTCAGAAAATTTGACAATACACTATTATCATTGGCCTGATTATAACGATAGACAAACAATAACCAGACTGGCAAAAGTTGCGAGTGAAAAATATTGTTGTTTTACAGGTGATGATGATTTCTTAATCCCTAACTCAATTTCAAAATGTACTGATTTTTTAGAACGAAATGGTGAATACCGAACTGCGCAAGGAAAAGCTATTACAATAGCTCTTGAAGATGATATTGTATATGGAGCAATTAAAGGATTTTCACCATACTGGCAAAAAAAGGAGTCTGAGTGGAGAACCGGAAAAGAAAGGCTTCAACATTTTTCGGCTAACTATTGGGTCCCTCAGTTTTCTGTCCACAGAACCGCTGAGTTCATTGATGATTCAGAGCATTATGAAAGTATGCCGAACAAAAGCTTCGGCGAGCTTGTGCATTCATATACATTTATTATAAAGGGAAAGTCTAAATTTATCGATTGTTTGTATTTAATTAGACAAGTACACAATAGAAGATATTTTCTTCCAAGCCTTATAGATTGGATTACAAGAGATGACTGGTTGGAAAGTTACAAGTTATTTGCCAACAGCTTGGAAATGGCTTTAGTTAAAACCGATAACATTCCATTGTCTGAAGCCCAAGAATCTGTAAAGAAGGCGTTCTGGAACTATTTCTCTAATGGAGTTATCAAAAACAAAAAAAATTCAATAAATCTGCAGCAAATAAAAAAACAAAGAATCAAGAATATTCTTGAAAAACAGATTATTGGAAAAAAAAGTCTTTCGTTGGCAAAAAAAGTCAGAAATTATACAAACGGTTATCCTCGAGGACTGTTTTTAGAGCAATTACTGCTTTTATCCTCTCCTTATTATTCAGATTTTTATCCTGTATACAAATTGATTGCGCATCATAATCAATAGATTATTTGTAGATATTTTTTGAAAGAAAAGTACAGTTTATTCTTGTCCGTACTTATAGATTTTAATACTTAAATTTTAAAGAGGCGATAGATGAAAGAGAAAGTATTGGTAACCGGCGGTGCTGGCTATCTGGGATCGACGCTTGTTCCTTTTTTACTGAGTAATGGTTATGCCGTGACGGTATTGGATAATTTCATGTTTCAACAGAATTCTCTCCTTGAATGCTGCTCTGATGAAAATTTCTCTGTAGTTCGAGGCGATGCGCGTGATAAAACTCTGCTGAAACGCGTGTTAAAAAATCAAGACTATATTATCCCCCTTGCCGCCCTCGTTGGCGCTCCGCTTTGTAACAGAGATCAGCTTGGTACAACTTCTACAAATCGTGATGCGATCAGGACAATAACGGAGTTAATTTCAAAAGATCAAAGGATATTGGTCCCGATTACGAACAGCGGTTACGGCATAGGACAAAAAGATATTTATTGCACGGAAGAAACGCCGTTAAATCCTATTTCCACTTATGGAGCCACAAAAGTTGAAGCTGAAAAAATTGTTTTAGATTTTGGAAATGCGGTTAGTTTTCGTCTGGCAACTGTTTTTGGGATGAGCCCAAGAATGAGACTTGATTTACTGGTTAATGATTTTACCTACAGAGCGGTGACTGATCGCTTTATTGTCATTTTTGAGGGACAGTTTAAAAGAAATTATATTCATGTGCGAGATGTTGCCAGAGCTTTTTTGCATAGCATGCAAAATTTTGATGAGATGAAAGGAGAACCATATAACGTTGGCCTTTCAGACGCTAATCTCTCAAAAATAGAACTCTGTGAAAAAATAAAAGAACATATTCCTGAATTTGTTATTTTAGAAGCGCCCATCGGAGAAGATCCCGATAAACGTGATTATATTGTTTCAAATGATAAAATTGAACGTACAGGTTTCAGACCAAAGTATTCTCTGGATATGGGAATTAAGGAACTGATTAAAGGCTACACTATAATTACCAACAGCAAATATTCCAATGTTTAGTCTGGTTATGGATAAACGCATTAACACAGGCAGAGGAATATCCTCATGAATAAGGTGTTTGTTGCCGGCGGAACTGGGCTGGTAGGCAGAATGATAGTGCGTACTCTATCCGAAGCAGGAAAACAAGTACGCGCGAGTTACCATTCCCAACATTCGTCCCTTGACCTATCCGCAGACTATATACCTGCAGATTTTACCGTGAAGGAGAGCTGTATTGAATCGTGCAAAGGATGCTCGTCTGCTATCATGTGTGCCGCAGTGACCGGTGGAGCAGCAGCAAATGCAAAGGCGCCTTGGAAGCAGATGAATGAGACTGTTGTTATGAATTCAAACCTTCTGGAAGCATTTCATCACAACGGCATCAAACGAGTCGTTTTTGTAGGGTCGGCAACCTGCTATCAGCCCTCCGATCATCCTATGCGAGAAAATGAACTTGATCTAAACCAGAATCCCGCAGAAAACTTCATGGGCGTTGGCTGGGCCAACCGATATATCGAAAAGCTCTGCGAATTCTGGCATATGAAGACGGGTATGCAGATCATCTGCATTCGCGGATCCAGCATCTTTGGGCCATATGATAAATTTGACCCTAAACAATCCAACTTTGTCCCTGCACTGATCCGAAAGGCTGTTGATGGAATGGCGCCATTCGAGGTCTGGGGTTCACCCCATGTCCTCCGTGACCTCATTTATGTTGAGGATTTTTCAACTGCTGTGGTTGCGTTGCTGGAATCAGGTATCGAATTCGACACGTTTAATCTAGGAGCAGGGGCTGAAATAAGTGTAGGGGAAGTAGTTTCGTTGATTTTTGAGCATACAGGGCTCGTCACAAAAACAATCTTCAAGGATAACGCCCCCGGCAGTATCAGCCGGCGTGCGATTGATTGCTCGAAAGTCAGGGGGGCTATTGGACCCTACATCAAGGTTAATAGCAGCGAGGGAATCCGAAAGACCATCGACTGGTGGCAGGCAAACAGGGGGTCATGGGCTCGGTAATAATAAGAGCTTGCCTTCTAAGGAAACCTTGAAAAGCTGTGAAGCTAAATAAAAGAGGTTGTTACACGATACAACATCTTCAACATAGAGAAGGTATCTTAGGAATGAAGAAATTACTCATCTGTGGTGCATCTGGATTCATCGGACGAAACTTAGCCGAGTACTTCGCCGCATCCGGCCAATATGAAGTGCATGGGACCTATTTTAACTCAGCCCCTCTTGAGATGGAAGGGGTCAAACTCACTCAAGCGAATCTCACCAATCAGGCTGATGTGGATCGTGTCATATCAGGTAAAGACATTGTGATCCAAGCCGCAGCTACGACATCAGGCGCAAAGGAAATCATTAATAAGCCCTATTACCATGTTACTGATAATGCTGTGATGAACTCACTGATCTACCGGTCGGCTTTCGAAAACAAGATTGAACATTTAATTTTCTATAGCTGCACGGTCATGTACCAATCATCCGAAACGCCACTTAAAGAAAATGATTTTAATGCGGCAGAAGAACTTCACAAAAACTACTTCGGTGCAGGGTGGACTAAGGTTTATCTGGAGAAGATGGCTGACTTCTTTTCCCGAATCAGTGACACCAAATTCACTGTATTCCGCCACTCCAACATTTACGGCCCGTATGATAAGTATGATTTAGAACGTTCTCACGTATTCGGGGCAACCATCACCAAAGTGATGACAGCCAAAGAAGGCTCCAGCATTTCAGTTTGGGGCCAAGGTAAGGCAAAACGAGACCTGTTGCATGTTGAAGACCTGATGAAGGCAACTGATCTTGCGCTTGAGAGTCAGAAGGAAAGCTATCAACTTTTCAACATAGGTTTGGGCAAAGCAGTCTCCGTTGCGGACCTGGTGCAAAAAATAATTGATGCATCCGGCAAGAATGTATCAATCGAATTTGACATCAACCAGCCGGATATTGAGACCACGCTTTGCCTGGATACCTCACTGGCAAAGGAAAAAATCGCCTGGCAGCCACAAATTTCCTTGGAGGATGGTATTGCAAAAACAATCGCGTGGTACCAGGACAATCCGCCGGTGGTTTAACTTTTCGATAAAGCAAAAGGAAGACAATGAATGACCGAACACCCATCATATGACAGACTCTTTTACGAAACCTTAAGGATTCGCCTGGCAGAAGAAGAGATCGCCAGAATTTATCCCTCGGACAAAATTCAGAGTCCGGTTCATCTTTCCATAGGTCAAGAACACATATCCGTCGGTATTTGCGCTGCTCTGGAGAGGCAGGACCTTGTTTTCGGGACATATCGCAGCCATGCTTTGTATCTGGCAAAAGGCGGTTCGATGAATGGCCTGATGGCCGAGCTATTCGGCAAACGGACTGGATGCGGCAAAGGCAAGGCCGGTTCCATGCACCTGGTGGCACCGGAAGTAGGAATGATGGGGGCGTCTGCAATTGTAGCCGCTACGATCCCGCATGCCGTAGGCGCAGCAATGGCGGCAAAGGTCCGCAGAACAAATCAGATAGTTGTCTGTTTCTATGGTGAAGGGGCTACGGGGGAAGGGGTCTATCACGAGAGTCTTAACTTTGCCTCGATAATGCAGCTGCCCATAATTTTTGTCTGCGAGAACAACGGCTTATCGATATTCACACGATCAAAAGACATAATGTCCTTTGATATTACTGAACATGCGGCTGCTTACGGCATCCAAACCCGATGTATCGACAATGGCATGGATCTGGACTTGATTGCGGATACGGCCAAAGAACTGGTCGATTGTGTAAGAGGCACACCTCAGCCCATTGTATTTGAGATCAAGACCTACCGTTATCGCCAGCATGTAGGCCCAAATGAAGACTACGACATCGGTTACCGATCAATTGATGAACTTCAGACATGGCAAGCCTTAGACCCATTGATCCAGGATATGGATCGGGTGGCAAGATTCACCCGGGAAATCCAGGCCGAGATCGCCGAGGCCATTGAGTTTGCAGAAAATAGTGAATTTCCAAATAAAAACGACCTGCTTGAGGACCTGCGCTGATGGAAAACATAGAGACCAATACAATATTCTACCGGGACGCCCTTACACAGACTATGTATGAAATCATGTCAAGCAATCCCAATGCCATCGTGATGGGAGAAGGTGTTAAAGATCCGACAGGGATATTTGGCACGACACTCGGGCTCGCAGATGAATTTGGACCTGAGCGTGTTGTGGACACGCCCATAGCTGAGGAGAGTTTCACTGGTTTTTCTCTGGGCTGCGCGCTGAACGGCCTATATCCTATCGTCACGCATATTCGTGTGGACTTTCTTGTAGTAGCTATGAACCAGCTTGTCAATTCAATATCGAAGTATAGTTACATGTACGGTGGAGCTCTAAAAGTTCCCATGCTCATACGATCAGTTATCGGGCGAAGTTGGGGGCAAGGCCCCCAACACTCACAGAGTCTCCAGGCATTGTTTGCGCATATTCCAGGATTGACGGTCATTATGCCTGCGACTGCGGAAGATGTACTGGAGATGTATCCTTATATCGCCAATGAATATAAAGCGCCGGTGATTTCAATCGAACATCGTTTTCTCTACGATTACGAATTCAACCTGCACACAACGCCACGGTCCAAAGATGTGTTCGCGCCTATAATTATTAAGGAAGGCAGGGATGTCACCATCGTTACCACGTCATACATGCTGCAGGAAGCCATCCTCGCAGACAAATGGATCAAGAAGAATCACGGTGGAATCTCCTGTGAAATTATCAACCTGCGAACGGTCTCGGATATTGATGCAGAACCTATTATGAAGAGCATTGCCAAGACAGGCCATTTGATCATTGCAGACACGGGCTGGGAAAGCTACGGCGTTGCTGCCGAAATATGCCGACTCATCGCTACCCGTGCCCCCCACATTCTTAAACAGCCGGTTATTCCCCTAAACATGCAACCGGTCCCCACCCCAACAAGTCATGATTTAGAACAACATTTTTACCCGGACCTAGGTGACATCGTCAACGCAGTCTATCAACTGTTAATAAAGGTTCCCCACCCGCCCTGCCCTGCTCCGGAATACATCAAGTCCACAAGACGTAAGTTTAGAGGACCATTTTAATTTCAAAAAGGAAAGAAAACATGGACGCCAATACCATTCAAAAAGCAATCGACCAAAGGGGGATCAAGCGTGTCCTGATTACCGGAATCACGGGTTCAGGCGGAAGCTATATGGCAGAGTATATTGCCCAAAAGCATCCAGACATAGAGATTCACGGGATATCACGCTGGCACAGTACTTCTGCGGACAATAATCTGTCTGCCATTAAAAACCAAGTGATCGTGCACGAATGTGATCTGTGCGACCTGAGTTCCGTCTTCCGGACTCTTCAAAAAGCCATGCCTGACGGTATCTTCCATCTGGCCGCCCATGCCAATGTTCGAGCGTGCTTTGACACACCGCTGGCAGTCTTGAACAACAACATCAACAGTACAGCCAACCTTTTCGAGGCTGTCCGAATGCTGGGAATTGAGCCATATATCCAGCTTTGCAGCACGTCAGAAGTTTATGGACAGGTTGATCCCCAAAACGTTCCCATCACTGAAGAGTGCCCAATCAACCCATCCAGTCCTTATGCTGTGTCCAAGGTCACTCAAGACCATCTGGGTTACACCTATTTCAGATGCTACGGTACGAAAATTATTCGCACACGCATGTTCGCTTATGTTAATCCACGTCGAGGGGATCTGTTTGCCACTTCGTTTGCCAGGCAGGTTGCACTTATCGAGTCCGGCAGACAGGATCTCTTGCGACATGGTAACCTGGAATCTGTACGTACCCTGGTAGATGTTCGTGATGCCATGGAAGCCTACTGGCTTGCCCTGCTTTTCTGTGATCCCGGAGAAGCGTACAATATAGGAGGCAAAACGAGTGTTTCGGTCGGTGAATTTCTAGGAATCTTAAAGAAATATGCAACCTGCCCAATACCATCAGAAGTTGACCCCAAGCTGCTTCGCCCAGCTGATGTAACATTGCAGATTCCAGATATCTCCAAATTTGTGAAAAAAACAGCCTGGGCACCCAAGTACTCGTTTGAGGAAAGCGTTCAACTACTATTGTCCCATGCCAGAAGCCAAATTTAAACCGTACAACATCCATAAACTCAAAGGGAAACTAACCGGTTGTTTTACGGAATGGCAAAGCCTTGTGCTTTTATTTCTTGTCACCCATGTTGCGTCCTTCCCTGTAGCATCTGAATTTTACCAACTATATTCAAAATAAAAAAATCTGGGAAAAGAAACGGATAAATCATGATTAGAGTTGCTATCTCACAGATGGACAATCCCTTCGGAGATCAAAGTTATCTACCTTATACATCAGGGTTGCTTCAAGCGTATGTGCAAAAACATGCCCAAAATGCGGAAAAGTATGAATTCCTTTTACCGTTATATCGACGCACGACCGTGGAGCAAGCGATGGAGCATCTTGGGGATGCGGATGTGGCGGCATTCAGTATTTCGATTTGGAACCATCAACTCGTCATGAAAATCATTGCCGAGTTAAAAATGCGTGCTCCGGATATTCTTACAGTGGTGGGGGGGCCGCAGGTTTCAGCAGACTGCCTTCAATTATTGGAGGATAATCCAGGATTGGACGTAGCAATTCACGGCGAAGGAGAACAAATTTTTCTAAACATCCTTGAACAGTTGCCAAGCAGGGATTTTTCTATGATTAACGGGTGCGCTTATCGCAACAAAAATGGCGAGCCCTGTCAGAATTCAAATCAGGAGCGTATTGCTGACCTTGCCGACATCCCCTCCCCTTATCTGACCGACGTGTTTGAACCGCTCATGGCCGCTCACCCGAACCAGCTTTGGCAGGGTCTGATTGAAACAAACCGCGGATGTCCGTTCGGTTGCGCGTATTGTGACTGGGGCCGCGATGCCACCCGACGGGTCATGCGTTTTCCATTGGATCGGGTCTATGCAGAGCTCCGCTGGTTTGCCAAAAAGAAAGTCGAATTTATCTTTTGTTGTGACGCTAATTTCGGCTTACTTTCCCGTGATGTGGACATTGTTAAAACGGCAGCCAAGGTGAAAAAAGAGATGGGATATCCTAAAATGTTCTCTGTACAGTTTACCAAAAATTCTTCCAAACGTGCCTTTGAAACCCAAAGGATTCTCACCAAAGCCGGGATGAGTAAAGGAGCCAATCTTGCGATTCAGTCTCTGCATCCGCCTGCTTTGAAATGCGCTGGGAGGAAAAATATTTCCATGGCAGATTTTGAAAAACTTCAGCACGATTTTCAACGGGAAAATATAACAACTTTTTCAGACCTTATTATAGGTATCCCTGGTGAAACGTATGACAGTTTCGCTGATGGAGTGGAAACCCTCATTGGGAGGGGTCAGCACAACCGATTGCAGTTCAATAATCTCGTCATGCTTCCCAATGCCCCCATGGCACAGCTTGATTATCGTAAAAAATACGGAATACTGACAACCTGGAGTCGGATCGTTTACAGCTACGGTGAAGCCACTCCCGAATCAGATGTGGTTGAAATGCAGGAAATCGTCACAGGATCTGATTCCATGCCACCGGAGGACTGGCAGCGAACCCGGGCTTTTGCCTGGATGGTCAACCTGCTTTATTTCAACAAGTTGTTACAGATCCCGCTATTGTATCTTAAAACAGAGGCGGGTGTGAATGTCAGTGCATTAATCAAGCTATTCTGCAGTGAAGCCGCGGATGGGTATCCCGCGCTCGTTAAAATACGTAATCAGTTCATCGACAAGGCTCGTGCCATCCAGGAGGGTGGTGAGGAGTTTGAGTTCTCATCGAAATGGTTTGGGATCTGGTGGCCCATTGACACGCTTTCACTGGTACATCTGGTACATGACGGTCATTTCGATGAATTTTATACCCAGGCCAAAGCCTTGATTCTGTCAGCATTAAAGCCTCAGTGGGAGGTACAGCCTACTGTACTGGACGATGCTTTCAAACTGAACAGGGAACTGATAAAAGTGCCCTTTGTACACGAAGACAGAATTTTGGAATTGGGCTCCACCATCGGAAGCTTCTACCGTAATGTCATACAAGGAGAGAAGGCGACTTTGTCAACGAGGCCTGTCAAGTGCATCATTCATTCCTCACAGGATACGTGGGAGGATTGGATGGAATGGGCACGTATGGCCGTATGGTATGGCCACAAAGCGGCTCGCTACATTTATGATTTTAGCGAATACGTCCATTAAAGAATTTATTCAAATAGACGAGGAATAAAATGATTGACTGGAAAGATGCACACGTTCTAGTACCGGGAGGAACGGGACTTATCGGCGCGCCCCTGGTAAAAATGTTGCTGGAACGAGGGGCTCACGTTCGAGTGGTTTCCCTTGACGATGCGTCAAGATGTCCTCGGGGAGCTGAATTTTTGAGCCTGGATCTGACGATTATGGATAATTGCCTTAAGGCCAACGAAAAAATTGATTTTGTTTTTGATATGCTGGGTACCAAGGCGTCGCCTGAAACCGCACGTAATTGTCCGGCAAGCCATTTTGTCACCAATATGCAACTCCAACTTCCGTTTTTAGAGGCTGCTCGAATTCAAGGTGTCCGGGGATTGCTTTTTACGAGTTCCGTAGGCGTGTACGGTCCGTCCGAAGTCATGCGTGAAGACGACGTGTGGAAGACGTTTCCGTCACCCAACGACTGGTTCGGCGGCTGGGCCAAGCGCATGGGCGAATTGCAAATCGAAGGATATCGTAGGGAATACAACTGGAAGAATTTAACCATTGTCCGGCCTGCCAATGTATACGGACCGGGAGATTGTTTTACTGGATTGCAGGCCATGGTGGTTCCATCCCTGATCCACCGTGCCGTTAAGGCAAGTGAAAATGACGGAAAACTGGTAGTATGGGGAGATGGGTCGCCACGCAGGGATTTCATTTTTACAGATGATGTGGCCCGCATGTGCATTGAAGTTGCTGAGACTAATCCGCAGGAGCCGATCAACTTGGGATGTGGCAATGCGCGGACGATTCGTGAATTGGCGGAGATTATCGTAGAATGTGTTGATCCAGACCTGGAGATCGTTTGGGATACGGACAAGCCCACGGGCGACAAGCTTCGATGCCTGGATATGGAGCGCGCCACAGAATTGGGTATCAAGGCGGCTGTTCCCTTGGAAGAAGGCATCCGCATGACAGTAGATTGGTACCGTGAACATAGAGATTCCGCCAACATGAAATATAATGTATACGCTAATCGTTAGCCCTTTACTGAAGTTTACAAAGGCTCTTTAAAAAAATACTTAAACATTAATGATGAGGCGGATGGATAATAGCACATTAAATGTCGGTGAAAAGCGTTGGATGAAAGACTTATTGGTGAGGTATTTCAGCGAAAAAGAGGTTGCCTGGATTAAAAAAAGATATCAACGTTTAATTATTTGGAAGATAAAAGGCCACCAATTGTGGATATCTTTTTTAAGAGTTTTGCAGGGATTGACAATCAAAATAGCCTTGAAAGTAATTGAAAATTTCCATTCAGACACAGATACTTCATCCAGAAAAAAACCCCATTTCAGCATTTTAATGTGGAAATTCCTTTCTGGGCACGGCCAATATCTTTCAACTGAACATAATAATGTCGTTAATTCACTAAGTGAAAGCGATTACGCGACATTTGATGTGTATTTCTATGACACAAATTATTCAACTGACAGCATCCCGACCCGTGATTTAAAATTTATTTCCCATATCAAAAAGACAGCTCCTGACGCACTTATTTTGAGCAGTTATGATCACAGAAATATCAGACAACCGAATCGGTATACCATAAAATATATTTCAGAAAAGATGGGGATTCCCATAATATCTATCTGGTGGGATTCCGTGAATATCTATTTCTATAAAAGGTCGTTTCTACCAATAGCGGATATAATAGACTTAAATATTTTTATAGATTCAGGAAAGACCTGCAAGAACAGTCGATATGCAGACAGGTGTCTACATTTATGGGCACCGGAAGACCCCCAGCTTTTTTATAACCCCAATGCAGAGCGTATTTATGATGTCTGTTTTTTAGGTTCTACATCAAGTTATCGCTCCATACGAAAAAAATATCTGGAAAGAATCAAAAATCTGGGAACAGATTATCGAATCATTCTAAGTGGTGGAACAGGAAGTCAAAGGCTTTCTGAGTTGGAATATGCCGCCGTGATGCAAAAATCTAAAATATCGGTCAATTTTTCCCATAGTGTTCAGGATGCACATCAGCTTAAGGGTCGTGTTCTTGAAACTATGCTTTGTGGGGCATTATTACTCGAAAGTGAGAACGATGAAATAAAGCGGCTTTTCATACCGTATGAAGACTATGTGCCGTTTAAAAGCACAGAAGATATGATTCAAAAAATACAATTTTATCTGAAGAATGAGTCTGAGCTTAATCGTATTGCCAACAACGGTTATCAGAAGGCGAATCGCTTGTACAGCAATAAAAAATTTTGGGAGAAAGTTATTTTTCAATTGAAAACGATATCAAAAAAGGAAGATCTGATTTCATGATTATAACAAGAACGCCCTACAGATTATCACTTTTTGGTGGTGGCACGGATTATCGGCCCTGGTTTGAAAAAAACGAAGGGTTGATCATTGCAACGGCTATTGCCAAATACTGTTATATCACTATTCGGGAATTACCTCCGTTTTTTGAACACAAGACAAGGGCAGTCTATTCAAAAATAGAATCTGTAAATAACGTTGAAGATATTGTACACCCATCCATACGAAACTGTCTGAAATTCCTGAATATGCAAGATAAGGGCCTGGAAATTCATCACGATGGTGATATGCCGGCACGGTCAGGGATCGGATCAAGTTCAACGTTCACGGTAGGACTGCTTAACGCGATACATGCGCTCTGCAGTGAGATGAAATCACCCCGGAAGCTTGCCCAGGAAGCGATTCATGTTGAACAGGATTGGATTGGAGAAAATGTTGGGATTCAAGACCAGATTATGGCTGCCTATGGTGGAATAAAAATATTGAAAATGGGACCTGGCCCTGACTATTCGGTTTCGCCGTTGGTTCTTTCTACAGAATATAAAAAAGCATTGGAGGAACATGTTCTTTTAGGATTTAGTGGGATCAGTCGTTTCTCAGATGGATATGCAAAAGCTCAGATTAACAATATTGAAAATGGGTCTTCAGAGTCAAATTTGAGGGAAATGCAGTCCATCGCCCATGAAGCCTTGGAATTGTTTCAAAAACAGGCTAATCTTGATCAAATCGGATTGCTCGCCGACAAAGCATGGCAACTTAAGCGGGGCCTGGCAGAAGGTCTCTCCAGTACAGAAATGGATGATATATATGAAATCGCCAAAAAAAATGGTGCTTTCGGAGGAAAACAATCAGGCGCCGGCGGCGGCGGATTTTTCTGGTTAATTGCCCCGCCCTATTGCCATGACAAAATAAAAAAAGCTTTAAAGAATGTAAAAGTTTGGGTTCCATATTCAATTGATAATGCCGGATCCCAAGTGATTTTTCATAACAGTCAACATTAGAATCGCAATGGACAGGGGATTATAATATGCAACTGAATTGGTCATTAATGGATAACAATATTACCAGAGATGATATCTCTAAAATTATAGAATTTTTAAAACAAGAGCCGATTTTGACACAGTCTGTCAACGTAAAGGCTTTTGAGAAAGAATGGTCTGAATGGCTGGGGGTAAAATACAGTGTTTTGGTTAATTCCGGATCGTCGGCCAATTTATTATCCGCTGCCGCAATTAAAGCGACGATAGGTGACGGGGAAATAATTGTTTCACCCATTGGATGGGTCTCGACCATCGCTTCTGTTATTCACAACGGAATGACCCCTGTATTTGCGGATATCAATCCTGAAACGCTATCCATGGATGATGAACAGATTATCAATAAAATCACAGACAAAACAAAGGCGGTCTTTGTAACCCATGTTCAGGGGTTTAATGGTCTTTCAGATCGACTTTTAAATGTATTGAAAGAAAAAAATATACCCTTGCTGGAGGACGTATGTGAGTCCCATGGCGCAACGCACAACGGCAGAAAACTTGGATCTTTTGGGCTGATTTCAAATTTCTCATTCTATTATGCCCATCATCTCAGCACAATTGAAGGCGGAATAATCTGTACGGATGATGAAGAGATCTATCAGATTTTGAGAATGTATCGATCTCATGGAATGGTTCGTGAGTCAGATAGTGATGAATTAAAACAACGTTATTACAAAAAACACCCTGATTTAAATCCGGATTTCATTTTTGCCTATCCTGCCTATAATGTTCGGAGTACCGAAATAAATGCGGTGCTTGGAAGAAATCAGCTGCCTCGTCTGGACAAAAACAATGAAAAAAGAAAAAAAAATTTCAAGCTGTTTTTAGATAACCTTGATAGCACCAAATACAGAACCAATTTTCAATTGGACGGTAGCTGTAATTATGCTTTTAATCTCATTCTTAAGAATCCTGATTTTGAATTTTGTGAAAAAGTTATGAATGCGCTCCGTGAAGCAAAAGTGGAATTCAGACGGGGGAGTGCAGGCGGTGGAAACCAGTTACGACAACCATATCTAAAAGGAATCGTCGGTTCTGACGAATATAAAAATTATCCTGAGGTTGACCATATTCATTTTTTCGGCTTTTATATTGGTAATTACCCAGATCTGCCGGAAGAAAAAATACTTAAACTTTGTAAGTTACTAAATGATATACATTAATAAAACCAGACAATCCGTTTTTAGAGACCGATTTAAAAAAATCCATCTAACGGTCGAGACTGCCAGAATTAGTGAAATGTCACGAAACGGACAGGTAAATCATAAGAAACACAAAGGCATTATAAAGTAAAACCAATAATCTAGATAAGTTGTATGAGGTAAATTCCCCGTGAATAAATATACAATATCAGATAAAAATTGGCAGGAATCCATACTCCCCCCCACGGCAACGATTGAACAAGCCTGTAAGGTTATGAAATACAGCACAATGGGTTTTGTGCTTGTTCTGGACGATCACGGTCGACTGTTAGGAATTTTAACCCGAAATGATTTTCGAAAAGGTTTAATAAAGAGAGCCGGCCTATGTGACAACGTTACGGAAATAATGAATCCGTGTCCCCATACGATAAAAGAAAATGAAGCCGAAGATGTGATATTAGCTTTTTTCCAAAAGACATCCCTTATGCACCTGCCTGTAATTGATGATGACAGGAAGGTTGTAAGGGTCGATTATTGTGACGGCCACACCAAAATTGCGGAAGAAGATAATTGGGCTATAATTATGGCGGGCGGATTGGGAAAGAGACTACGTCCGTTAACTGAAGATGTGCCGAAACCTTTGTTGAAAATTGGTTCTAAACCGATATTAGAGAAAATTATTGAAAATTGTATAAAAAGTGGTTTTAAAAAAGTTTTTTTATCTGTGAATTATAAATCTGAAATGATAAAAGAAGCCTTCGGCAACGGTAGTGATTGGGGGATCACAATTGAATACATAGAAGAAACTAAAAAATTGGGGACCGCCGGCGCCTTGTCTTTGCTTCCAGCTCAACCGCCCAAAACGATTCTCGTAATGAACGGAGATCTTCTAACTGATTTAAATTTTCAAGAATTAATGCATTTCCATATGGAACATAAAGTCAGCGCAACCATGTGCGTCAAAGAATATGAATTTTCGGTTCCCTTTGGTGTTGTAAACGTGGGAAGTAGTAATAACAAAATTATCGGAATTGATGAAAAGCCTGTACAAAAATTTTTTATAAATGCAGGAATCTATCTTCTGGAACCTGAAGTCCTTGAAGATGTCGCAAAAAACAGTTATCTGGATATGCCGGATCTGTTTAAAATTTTGCTGAAAAAGGAAAAATCAACCTCTGTTTTTCCAATTCATGAATACTGGCTGGATATCGGAAGGATTGAAGATTACAAAAAAGCGAATAGTTATGTAATGCCCATGGTCAAAATAAAATCAAATGCATAAAAAAGCCGAAAATCCATTCCAAACTGAGATAGGTATCCAATCAATGGCCACCTAAAGTTAACCGGAAAGAGAAGGACAGAAAATGTACCATATTATTGTAATAGGGGCGGGCCGAGTCGGAAGTCGTCACGTACAGGCTCTTGCTAAAATTGACATACCGGTTACGATTCAGGTAGTTGATCCAAACCCCAAAGCGCTAAAAATAGCTGAACAATTATTCTACCAAAATCCGGAAAACGCAAACATAACGAAAATTACTTTTTTACATTCAATACAAGAAATTAATTCAGACATAGATTTTGGTGTTATTGCAACAAATGCTGATGTTCGTTTGTCGGCTTTAACAGAATTACTAAAGAAAATTAGGGTTAAATACTTACTGCTGGAAAAGGTTTTATTCCAGTCGATAGCGGATGGGAAACAAGCAGAAAGACTTCTGCAACAAAGTGGTATCAAGGCTTGGGTGAACTGCCATAGACGAATGAATCCATTTTATCAAAAATTAAAAAAGGAATTGAGAAACAGCGAATATATTAATTATAATGTGGTCGGTGGAGAATGGGGATTAGGATGTAATGCGATTCATTACTTGGATCATTTGGCTTTTTTGACGGAAGAACAACTTATATCTCTAAACACCAGTAAACTTGATAAAGACTTGCTTAAGAGCAAACGGCCGGGTTTTATTGAATTTACAGGCACTTTAACCGGTTTATTTTCTAAAGGAAGTCAAATTTCTTTGACAGCCCAAAAAAACACTCAAATGGCTTCTACTATAAATATAGAAAGTGAAAAAATAAAAATTGAGATACAAGAGGGAATCAGACAGGCCGTAATAAAAAGAGCGCCGGAAAATTGGGCAAAAGAGACAATAGAATTTACCTGGCGGTATCAAAGTGACATCACACAAATAGTTGCGAGCAGCATTTTAAAAACGCAGGATTGTTTCTTAACGCCATTTAAAGAATCCTTACAGCTTCATGAAATTTTATTAGAGGCCATTAGAGCCTTTTTAAACTCAAACACAGATAGCACCTATACCTATTGCCCGATCACATAAAGAGTTTCTATGAAAAAAACTATTATTATTGCGGAAGCGGGGGTCAACCATAACGGAGACGTGTCTTTGGCCAGAGAACTAATCGCTATTGCCGCAGATGCCGGCGTAGATTATGTAAAATTTCAAACCTGGATTACCGAAGACACCATTGCCTTTGATGCCCCAAAGGTCGAGTACCAGATTGACAACGATGGAACATCGACCCAATACGAAATGGCTAAAAGATTAGAGCTTTCGTTTGGTGATTTTGAGAAATTAAAAAACTACTGTGATCAAAAAAAAATCGGATTTTTGTCTTCTGCAGAAGAAATAAAAAGTCTTGATTTTTTGGTTGACAAGCTTAACATGCCATTAATTAAGATAGGTTCAGGGGAGCTGACAAATACTCTTTTTTTACGGAAAGTGGCTGCCAAAAACCGCCCGGTGATCCTGTCTTCCGGGATGGCGACCATGGATGAGATCAAAGCAGCCTTTCAAACGTTGAAAGAATACGGTGCAAGAACAGTTCATATTTTACATTGTACTACAAGTTATCCTGCAGCGTTTGAAGCCGTGAATCTTAAAGCAATGTTGGCTATTAAGAATGAAATTAGAGTACCCATAGGATTTTCAGACCACACCTTGGGCACGGAGGCTTCCATCGCAGCCGTTGCTTTAGGCGCAGAGATAATTGAAAAACATTTCACCGTAGATAAAAATTTACCCGGGCCTGATCATAAAGCCTCACTCAGCCCGGAGGAATTAAAACAATTGGTCACACAAATTCGCAACGTCGAAAAGTCATTGTCTGGCTCGGGACAAAAAATACCGACACCAGACGAATTAACTATAAGACAAAACATTCGTAAAGGTATTTATCTTGCTCAGGATGTGAAGCAAGGAACGATTATGACGGAAGAATTCATACATTTTAAAAAACCAATAAAAGGCTTTGATGCATTAGAAATTGATTTGGTAATAGGCAAAAAAACAAAAAAAAAGCTCAAGGCCGGTTCCCCGTTAAAAAAAAATGACATTTAGCTTATGATTATTCCCAAAATCGCAACCCAAAGATCCAACTATAGACTCTTTTACTACCATTTCAACGCAGCCAGAGAAGCGTTTCTATTTTTATTAAAAAGGATGAAGAAAGAAAACATAAAAATTATTCTTCCGGCCTATATTGGATTTAGTACGCGCGAGGGGTCAGGTATTTTTGACCCAATTAAAGAAAGTCGGATCGAATATTCATTTTATAGAATGAGTACTGTTTTAACAATCGATTTCAAACATCTAAAAGATTTGGTAGACACATCTTCAAAATGCGCGGTCCTAATCGTAAACTACTTTGGCTTAGATT
The DNA here is from genome assembly GCF_963666675.1 of uncultured Desulfobacter sp. Classification (NCBI taxonomy): domain Bacteria; kingdom Pseudomonadati; phylum Thermodesulfobacteriota; class Desulfobacteria; order Desulfobacterales; family Desulfobacteraceae; genus Desulfobacter; species uncultured Desulfobacter sp. The sequence continues at coordinate 3,851,864 of NZ_OY762929.1, forward strand.
CTCCGAATAAACCACAAATAATCAAATTCTTACGAGAGAAAAAAATTCCAATCATTGAAGATAACGCACATTCTCTCTTTTCATTTTATAATTGTTTTGACCATGAGTTTGACTATGCTTTTTTTTCATTGCATAAAATGCTTCCCTATAAAACCGGAGGTTTCTTGGTCTGTAGATCAAATTTAGAGACAACGGAATATGATATGGATTTTTTCAAGTACGATCTGAACGCAATCAGCAATGCAAGAACCAGCAATTTTAATGAAATATCGCAAAAGCTGATGCAAATTAACCATCCCAACATAACCTTATGCCCACTTAAACTTGAAAATTCCGTTCCCCAAACCTACCCTTTATTCTTAGATACCATGGATTTACGGGATCATTTATATTTTGAAATGAATAAGAGTGGTTTTGGTGTTGTTAGTTTATATCATACGTTAATCTCCGAAGCTGACGAGTCATTTTCAGTGGAACATACTATGTCCGCAAGGATACTTAATCTCCCTGTACATCAAGACATTCTTCCGCAAGATATCTCCAAAATGGTAACGAAAATGGTGGCTTTGATTAATGAATTTAACAAAAAATATGCATAAAGAATTCAAACGCTTTGATCTGTATAATCATAAAGATGAATGGAAAAAATACATCCAGATGTTACCCGAAGAGAATCAGGATATTTATTTTGAACCAGGTTATTACCAAATATATCAAGATGCAGGGTACGGCGTTGCTGAATGTGTTGTTTACTCGGAGGATAACAAATTTATTATATATCCTTTTCTAAGAAGGACACTGAAAAACATCGCTTTTGATCACCCCTATTCTGACTATTCAGACATTGAAGGTGCTTACGGAATAAATGGCGCTGGAACGAATGTCAAAAATATTCGAGACGAACGACAATTTTTCGAAAATTTTTCATCTGAATTTACCGAGTTTTGTCTTAAAAATAAAATCCTGGCTGAGTTTACTCGTTTCAATTCATTATTGGAAAACCATCACTATTTTTTTCACACATCTATTTTAAAACAAAATCAATCCATCATTGTCAATTTAGCATGTGAAAATTTGATGATTGATAGTTATGCGCACGCTGTTAGAAAAAATATTAAAAAAGCAGAGCGCAACGAACTTTCATGGCAAGTGGTTGAAGGCACACATACAACGTCTGAACAGCTTGACCAATTTATGGTTATCTACGAAAGGACAATGGACCGTAATAATGCAAGTGATTTTTTTTATTTTGAAAAATCCTATTTTGAAAAATTAAATCGCGAGTTGCAGGATAAAGCGCTTTACTTTTTTATTTTTAAAGAAGATATTTGCGTATCAACGGAACTGGTATTAAAAGGTGCTCAGACAGCGTACTCTTTCCTCGGCGGAACAGATGCCGATTACTACGCATTGGGATCAAATTCATTTTTAAAGCATAAAATTCATCTACACCTTAAGGCTATAGGAGTAAAGTACTTTTACCTGGGCGGTGGAACAACTGACAACGATGGGATTTTCAATTATAAAAAGCGTTTTGCTAAGAATGGTGTCATTGATTTTTTTATAGGCAAGCGAATCTTTTTTAACGAAGAATATGATAATCTTATTTCACAATGGGAGCAGCTAAACCCTGGTAAAAAGGATAAATATAAAAATTTTTTAACCCGGTATCGATTATAATGAAAAGAATTGCGATATTTACAACGACCCGAGCAGAATTCGGTGCGTTTATCCCATTGATCAAAGCAATAGAGAAATCCAATAAAATCAGCTATTCTCTTTTCGTAGGCGGGGCTCACCTTGCCCAAGAATACGGTTATACATATGAGGAGGTAAAAAAACAGGGGTTCCATGTCACCCAAACCTTTGATTACCTGCTAAATGAAAATTCGATGTCATCGATCAGTAAAAGCTGTGGAATTAATATAATTGATATGGCCTCTATATTTGAACAGTTCAATTTTGACATCGTCTGTTTAGCAGGAGATCGATATGAACTTTTGCCCATAGCCTTGACGGCTATTTTGTTTCGTAAACCCATTATACATCTCTATGGCGGAGAAATTACCGAGGGCGTTATTGATGACCAAGTCAGGAACATGCTAACAAAAGCGGCACATTTACATTTCACCTCATGCCGGGAGTATGCAACGAATGTACAAAAAATGGGTGAAGAAAGTTGGCGAATTCATTCTGTAGGTGAACTGGTTATTGATAATGTAAAAAATATTCCCCGATTAAGTAAAAAACAAATTTTTGAAGATGTTGGAATCGATCCCAAAAGGAAAACTGTTATTTTGACGTATCACCCGGTTACGCTTCAAGAAAATTTAGAAATAATCGAACAATTTGAGTGTATAATAAAGGCATTAAAAAAATTTGACTACCAGGTGGTCATAACAGCTCCAAATGCTGAAATCGGAAGCGATGATCTGCTGAACTATATTCACTCAATAGTCGCTAAAGAGCCTAATTTTATTTTTGTATATTCACTTGGCATCATTCGCTATTATAGTTTATTGCCGTATTGCCGTTTTATGATTGGAAATTCATCTAGTGGATTATTAGAAGCCCCTTTTTTCAAAGTTCCAACGGTTAATATTGGACCCCGACAGGCAGGAAGGCTTTCGCATGAAAGTGTAATCAATTGTGATTGTTGTGAGAGTGACATTGAAGAAACGATTCGAAAAGTAGAAGAAAGTGGGTTTCAAGAAATGGTTTCTGAAATGGAATTCAAACTGGGCGATGGTTTTGCTGCTGAGAAGATAGTCATGACACTTGAAAAAATAAAAATAAATTCCAGGCTTTTGACAAAAAAACATATTCAGGACAATAGTTAATGACACCTCACAACATCTGGGACCATATCTTTCTATCGAAAGAATGGGGGCGTTATCCATCAGAACATCTTGTTCGTTTTACAGCAATAAATTTTTATAAAGCCAACCGAAAAGGTAAGATATTAGAAGTTGGTTGTGGCCCTGGAGCAAATATTTGGTTTTTCGGCAGAGAAGGGTTAGACGCATATGGCATTGATTCAAGCTCCGTTGCGATAAGGCAGGCTGAAAAAAGATTAAGCGAAGACAAGATAAGTGCAAATTTGCGTGTTGGTGACATTGAAAAATTGCCTTACGAGGATCAAATATTTGATGCTGTTGTGGACAGTGCATGTCTTTACAATAACAGCACCGAAAAAACTAAAAGAATATTGAATGAAGTTAAAAGGGTGCTGAAACCCGGCGGTCTATTTTTCAGTCAAACTTTTGCGGATGATACGCATAAAGGCGAGAATTTTAAACAACTATCAGCCTTGGAATTCACCGATGCGACTGATGGTCCTTTCGCAAATTCCGGATTGTTTCGTTTGTCGAGTAGAAAGTCAATTGATGAATTGTATGGGGCGTATTTTACAATATTAAACTGCGATAAACTTTTACAGCAGTTGGACAAAACCGGAATAACAATCAGTCACTGGATTATTGTTTCACAAAAGGCTTGAAAGACATAAGGCATGAAAGACATAATGAAATATTCACCAATGCGTGTTTTAGTGGTCGGGTTGGGAAGTATCGGCAAGCGGCATATAGAGGTCATAAAAACACTTTATCCAAACTTTATAGTTAGTGTCCTGAGGCACAAAAAATGCTGTGACGAGGACGTTGCCAAGTTGAGGTTGGAAAAATGTTTTACCCAAATAAAAGAGGCAATAAAATTTCAACCTCATTTTGCAGTTATAGCGAATCCAGCAACATTTCATATTGAAGTTGCTATGGAATTGGCACAGGCAGGAATACATCTGTTAATTGAAAAGCCATTATCCCATGTTGTAAATGGAATTGATGCGTTAATCAGTCTCTGCCAAGAGCGCAATATTAAGCTGATGACAGCATACAATTTGCGTTTTTTACCATCTTTAACGGCATTTCGTGAGTATTTAGAGTCACAGGCCGCTGGAAAAATTATTTCAGTACGTGCTGAAGTGGGGCAGCATTTATCAGGTTGGAGACCCACCGTTGACTATCGCAATACAGTAACGGCCCAAAAGAGACTGGGGGGAGGCGTACTCCTTGAATTAACTCATGATATTGATTACCTGTTATGGCTGTTTGGGCCTGCTGCATGGGTCAAGGCAAATACATCACAGCAAGGTCAATTCGAGATTGACGTTGAGGACACATCTCACCTCATTATCGGTTTTAAAAAAAATCAATTGGTCGCAACTTTAAATCTCGATTTTATTCGGCATGATACCTGTCGATATTGTATTGCAATTGGTGACAAAGGATCATTGCGCTGGGATGCCGTCGCCGGCACGATTGAGTCCTTTGCGGAAGGCGCAACAGAATGGCAGCCGCTTTTTGAACATAAAGTTGAAAGAAATTACACATATGAAAAAGAGATTAAGCATTTCGTGGAATGTGTTTCACATGGTCTATCTCCTGTGATTACAGGAAAAGATGGCAGAGATTCTGTAGAGATAGTTGAAGCTGCTAAAAAATCCTCAGAACTTGGAAAAACTATTTATTTGACAGGAGAATAATCCCGAATTGACAAAAAAAAATAATCGGTATGTGGGATTGATTTGCGCGAGAGGTGGCTCCAAAGGTATTCCCAAGAAAAACATTCGCAATATTTGTGGTAAGCCGTTAATTGCATGGTCGATTCAACTTGCATTAAAAATCCCCAGAATTTCAAGAGTATTGGTATCTACAGATTCTGAAGAAATAGCACAAATTGCAAAACAATACGGTGCCGAGGTGCCTTTTATACGACCTGACGAGTTAGCCCAAGATGATAGTCCTGAATGGATGGTCTGGAGACACGCATTGGATTATTTAAATCAAAATGATTCTGAACAAGTGGACGGATTGGTGGTTTTACCCCCGACCGCTCCCTGTCGAAATGAGACAGATATTGAAAATTGTCTGGATGAATATGAAAAAGCTGACTCCGATGTAATAATGACAAATACGGATGCCCATCGAAATCCTTATTATAATATGCTTAAAAAAGATAAAGAGGGGTATGTATCAATCGCAGTCCCTTTTCCAACTACATTGGTTGGAAGACAAAAAGCCCCAATTGTCTTTGACGCAACAACCGTTGCTTATGTTGCAAATCCAACATTTGTTTTACAAAACAACAAAATGTTTGATGGAAAGGTACGAAGCGTTTATGTTCCGCCCGAAAGAGCGCTCGATATTGATACTTTATTCGACTTTAGAATTGCAGAATTTTTACTCAATGAATCAGCAGGAGTCCAAGAGCCATGAATATGAGAACTATACAGAATTTGATAAATCTTGAAGGGCGGAGAGCATTGATTACCGGAGGTGCGGGACATATCGGACATGCAATGGCTGAGGCCATAGCAGAACTGGGAGGAGGCTTGATCCTCGTTGATCTTGCAGGAGCTGATTATCCATTTCTGGACAGGCTAAAAAAGCTGACGGATGATATTGAATGTATAGATTGCGATTTAGAAAAAGAAGATCAACGGACCAAGTTGATGGATAAAATTAAAAGCGATAAAAAGGGGCTCGATATTTTAATTAACAGTGCCGCTTTTGTCGGTACTACAGATTTAAAAGGTTGGGGAACGCCTTTTGAAGAACAGACTGTTGATACATGGCGTCGTGCTGTTGAAGTCAACCTTACTGCATGTTTTGATATAATTAAACAAGCAACTCCTCTACTAAGGGAAAGCAATCATCCATCTGTTATAAATATAGGTTCCACCTATGGTGTTGTCGGTCCTGATTACGCTCTTTATGAAGGCACAACAATGGGAAATGCAGCCGCTTACGCTGCTGCAAAAGGAGGATTAGTCCAATTAACCAGATGGTTGGCTACAACGTTAGCCCCTAAAATACGAATTAATATGATTTCACCAGGGGGTGTTTACCGGAACCAAAATGAGGCATTTGTAAATAGATATGAAGCACGCACGCCACTTGAGAGGATGGCAACTGAGGAGGATTTTAAAGGTATTACGGCTTACCTATCTAGTGACCTGTCCAATTATGTAACAGGACAAAATTTTATGATTGATGGCGGTTGGACTGCCTGGTAAAAAAAGTCGTTTGATTATTTTATCCACCCATGCTCGCGAAAGCTACGTCAGCTCATTGAAAGTCTCTAAAAATTGAAGGAGTCAAATGACTATGATAAATCAGATGAATGCAAAATTTAATGCATCTGTAAAAGAAGTTGAATCCAGAAAACAACTTGCTGAATTATTCAGAGCAAATCCGATCGTTGAAGATGAGTTATTCATGAATTTACCTTTATTTATCAATCGACAAAATTTATCGCAAATTTTATATATCAACGAAATATATCAACAAATTTTAGGCGTGCACGGCAAGATTTTTGAGTTTGGTGTTCGCTGGGGAAGAAATATGGCGCTCTATGAATCTTTGCGTGGAGTATACGAGCCATTTAACCATAATCGTAAAATAGTCGGTTTTGACACATTCGAAGGCTTTCCTTCCGTTGATACAAAAGATGGAGAAGCTGATATCATAAAAAAAAATGCGTTCAAAGTTCCTGATGACTATAAAGAGTATTTAGAAAAAATTCTTGATTATCATGAAACTGAAAGCCCAATCTCACATATTAAAAAATACGAACTCAGAAAAGGCGACGCAAGTGTAGAGGTTGAGAAATATTTAAAAGAAAATCAAGAAACAATTATTGCTCTGGCTTATTTTGATTTTGATATCTATGAGCCCACAAAAAAGTGCCTTGAACTCATCCGTGATCGTCTTACCCAAGGGAGCATTATCGCGTTTGATGAATTAAATTGCATTGATTATCCTGGGGAAACCATCGCTCTACAAGAAGTTTTTGGAATAGGAAAATATAAAATCCGCCATTCCAAATTCAGCCCCACACAATCATACATTGTTTTTTGATTATTCAAGCATCTTCATGTTTCATTTGATTTTCATAATATTCAATTTTAGGGAAAAAAATGATCTTAAACCTCTCTGAAACAGTCCGTGAAAAAGTTGGGCACTCTATTATAATTACCGGTTCCGGTCGAAGCGGGACAACTATTTTAGGAAAATGTGTTCATAGTTTTGATAAAGTTGAATATATTTACGAGCCCCCATTACTTGTTTCTTTAATGCCTTTAATCAATCAAATATCCATGGAACAATGGAGATTACTTTATGAAACATATCTTTATGAAGACTTTTTTTGTAATACTTTCATGGGCAGAAGCATCAATTGCAATAGAATTGATGACAGCTCTATTTATCGTGTAAAATCAGCGGAAGATGTAGAAAGAAGATTGAACTCATCTTTAAGAAAGCTGGAAATCGAAAGATTAACTGCGGAGAGCGTTATCGCATACAAATTCCCAGGTGCCCTGCCATATTTACATAAGGTCACTCAATATTATCCAAATTCTAAAGTCATAATCATTAAACGTAACGCTGTTGAAACTATAAATTCATTAATATCAAAGAAATGGTATTCGGACGATATTTTGAAAGGTAATCTTCATTGGCCGTATCGAATGAAAGACGGCTTTCGTATTCCTTACTGGGTTAGAGAAAATGATGCGTTAAAATGGGTGAATATGTCTGAAGTTGATCGCTGTGCCTACTATTATATCACTGCGAATGAAGATGCCGAGACAATAGAGAAAAAGATTGAAATCCGCTATTCGGAGTTGCTGGATGATCCATTACGTATAATACAGGATCTATCGAAACGATTAAATTTGAATTTCGGTCCGAAAACGAAAGAAATAATCAATGATATAGCACCTACAACAAAAAAAAGAGATTTTTCGATTCTTGATAAAATTTCACCAGATTTAAGGGATAAAGTTCTTTATTATTCTGAACGGTCTTAATCCTTATGGTACAAGAGGATGTGTTCCAGTGAATTACTTTTTCGAAACATTGCGATATGTTGATAGTATAAAAATTTGCATTCATGCTATACTTAATAAAATCGGGGCCCAAGGAGATAAAGCGGGAATCGGAACTATGGAATGCTTCTTTATTGATAGCTCGCCGGTTAATCCCAACTATTTAATTAAAAAAATGATGTCTCTTGCTTGGATTAAAAAGCTGGATTTTACCTATGCAGAAATCCGAGATGACTCCGGAATACTAATGGGCCTGAAAGTACTGTATTTCGATATGCAAACAGTGTTGGACTCAATTCTTTCTGATAAGAAATACAGCTATCTGTTTAAAAAAGATATATCACCATACTTTTTTTTATACCTCAAAAAGGAAATTACCAATACAGTAGTCCCTTATGATGGTGTAGTGCAGCCTTTTTTGTTAACTTTATTAAAAATAAATGTTTGCAAACATATGATCAAAAAACAGCCATCTTCGATCCATAAAAAGAATATTTTTTTTATGGAAAATCGTTTATGGAAAAAAGCGATTGCACAATATGCAAAATACACAGGGATTGAGATAGTTTGGACCAGGCAAAAATTTTCACTATCCCGGTTTATTCGCAAGCAATTGAATGACAATCCCAACATACGGCATAGCCTAAAACTTCTGATCAACAGAAAAAAGGGTATGTCAACCCAGAATGTGGTTAAATCTGCCGTACCGTTAATTTCAATTGAAAGTTTTGGGCATATTAATTTATTTAAAAAAGAACTTTTTTCTGAGCTGTCATTTTTCATTCAATCAGAATTGTGCCATAAGAATCTTTTATTATATTCAAAATTCTCACAACTATCCTCTGAGCAGAGAGAAGAACTCAAGGCGAGTGGAATTAGCTTCATTTCAATGAATCCGAGTGCGGACAAAAAAGCAGAGGTTTTAATCTATTCACCGAACCTAAAAAACAAATTTAAACCAACAAAAATCAATTATAAGCCCACTGAAAAAAGAGAAGCTATATACTTACAGACCCAAGAAAAAAAATATCATTTTTTTAAAAATTACTGGTTTGATTTTTTTTCTAAAACCAATTCAAAAATACATGTAACGCAATTTAGATGGGACAATCAGCATATTCCAATTACTGATGCACTGAACGAACTGGGTGGGATTAGTACCCTGTGGCAAACATCGCACTTTGATCTCGCATCACCGGTTACCTCTGTCTTCGTAGATATATTATTCAGTTTTTCTCTTGAGAATGATTTAGTTGAAAAAGAACAAGGGTCCTCCATCAAATATCATGTTGCCACCGGATATTTGCAAGATTATAGATTTAATTTAGTTAAACCAATGGCTGAGAAGATACGAAAAAAGCTTCGCGCTAACGGGGCGGAAAAAATAATTTCTTTTTTCGACGAGAACTCTACTTTGGATGAAAGATGGTCTCATGGAAACTCATTTGCTTGTAAACAGTATGCTTTTTTATTAGAAAAATTATTAGAGAACCCATGGCTGGGAGTTGTTTTTAAACCTAAAAAACCCCAGACATTACGAGCAAGGCTTCATGAAATTGATGAACTGATTGAAAAAGCTATAGCAACGGGAAGATGCCATTTTTGTATTGATGAGGTTTATGGTTTACCTCCTGCGCTGGGTGCATTTGCCTCTGACATTGCGGTTCATGGAAACATGGCAGCAGGTACAGCGGGAGTAGAAGCGGCTTTATGCGGTGTTCCAACGTTGCTTCTTGATTATGAAAACTGGGAATATAGCCGATTAAACCAACTCGGTAAAAATGAAGTTGTATTCAATAATTGGGAATCTTTATGGCGTTCATTATTATCGCATTGGAATTCCAAGACAGGTATTGCAAATCTCGGTAACTGGCAACCATTGCTAAATCAATTGGATCCCTTTCAGGACGGAAAAGCAGCACAAAGAATGGGAAATTATCTGAAGTGGCTTATACAGGGATATGAACAAGGGTTAAAAAAAGAAACCATATTAAGTGATGCCGCGGAAAGATATTGTAAACGCTGGGGGAAGGATAAGATTTCGGTTTGGTAACATTGCCATATTTTCATAACATCAAAGGGTAACAATTCTCATGGAAAATAATTTATCGCCACGGTTTTGTGATGAAAATTTAGGACTGCATTGGCAGGTCGATGAGACAAAGGATAGTTTCAGACGCTTAAAAAAACATTTGGAATTCAACACGAATTTTAAAAAATATTTTGAAGAGGCCATGAATCGTATTGTTCTCCCGGAAAATGCGATCATCGTCGACATTGGTGCTGGTGTAGGGTGGACCAGTGCGCTCCTTGCGTCCAAACCAAATGTGGATAAAGTATATGTTGTAGAGCCGAGTAAAAATAGATTGAACAAAGTTGAGTTCGTAGCAAATCATTTTAATGCGCCGCAAAAAAAAATAGTTAAAATAGACGGTTCTTTCCAAGATATAAAAATCAAGGAAAAAGTTGATCTGGTGGTAATGACGGGATCTTTTCACCATTGTTGGGATAAAGATCTATATTCTCTGTTTCGTAACATTAAGGACCTACTGAAATCTTCTCCGGGAAAAGGGCGCGTACTGATTGCCAATGAACATTATGTTACTCGTTTTTGGACATTCAAGCAGATGCTTTCATGGATAAAGCATTTTGCCGATCGCTCATCGCTTTATTATGGCCCAGGAAAATGGCGGGCACCTTACCCGTTTGATGGTGAACATTGGAGAAGTAGGAAAGAAATAGAACAAATTTTCAAGCAATACGGATTTTCCTATGACATTTATGTGCACGATGGAGATTTGTGTAAAGATAAATCCAACCTATATCAAAGAGTCGGATGGAAATATTATCACGCAGTCCTATCCTAAACAGAGTCTTGAAATTTGAAGAATCCTGCGACAGAAATGAAAGAGTTAATTGTTTTCCGAACACACAAAGATATAAATTTGTTTTTCAGGTCTTTTGGAAAACAATATTTGATGAAAAAAAACATTATGGTTTTAGCTTGTTCGCTAAGAGCCCAGGCTATATTGTTGCAGCAAGGTGTTCAATATCAAACGACACTTCCCTATTTTGGCCGCAAGGGGCATGAAAGTTGTTTAGCTGCTTCAAATGTTTTGATAAACGCCATACGTCAAAGATTGCGTTTAGGAGAATTAGAGCGAATTGAAAGGGGATATGTCAATACATTTATTTTTCATCTTCGCCGGTTAATTCATTACCTATTATTCTCAGTTGAAGTGTTGCATCAGGCGTTTCAAATAATTGAGCCTGGTAAGATTATTACAGTGGCTCAGAAGAATCAGATTGTTCCTTGGTATCTATCTTTTGATGAAAAAAATATTTGGCAATCCATAGTGTCACAATTCAGTGACAAGCATGCCGTTGTATTTGAGCACATTCCTACAGATAAATTGTGCAAAAAAAAAGCGTTATCTCAAAGAATTAAAGCCGTGCTTAAAAATGAGGTTAGATCTCTTGCCTTTTTCTTGAACCTATTCTTGTATGAAAAATTGAGTCTTAATCGAAAATATCTCCTTTGTGTATCCATGGATTATAACATGGTGGATGTGGTCACGGCTTTCCAAAACGCTTATGACGATGTGGGGGTCGCGTGCCTGAACAACAGCAATTACCTGAAGGATATGCTTTGCTCTTTTAAAAGTCGTGGTCGATTTTTGAATTTCTTGTCTTTACCCGTCTCTTTATCTGCCGGTGAAAAAAAAGATTTTTTGCATTCGCTAAATAAAGATATTCTTAATGTTATCGGATTATTATCAGACAAACAAGGAATAGCCACTTATAGGGCAGTCGATTTATCCTCTTTAATAATCTCATATATGGAGCAATCCTTAGTTCCCATCTTATTAGAACAATACGGTCGGACTCTCAACCTGAATAAGCTGTTGGATCGTTCACATCCAGCCTTGGTATTGTCCCAGTATGCCATTAACAGTTCGGATGATTTAGGCGCTTTGTGTGATAAAAAAAAGATCCCCGCATTGATGATTTCACATGGATCTCATGTTCCGCCCAAGAATGAATTTGAAACCATTGAGTGGCAGGAGCACGGCAGAGGATTAATGAATACCCAGTACCCCTATGTTGCACTTCAGAGTCCCTGGGCACATAAATATCTATCCGTCCTACCCTGTGATTCAACACTGCTTAAAACCGGGCCGTTGCTGTTCGGCAAAAAAATAGACGCTTCAAAAAATAAAACGGATTTAAGGAGACGGATTCTTCCATCCATGGAGAATAAGCATATTCTGCTCCACGCAGGAACGCCCAAATATTCATCGTCGTCAAGATTTTATGTATACGAAACAGCGGACGAATACATCAATAATATCATCGAGTTGATTGGTGCCGTTGAAAAAATTGAAAATGCTTATTTAATTGTACGATTCAGACCTGACAGTAATCTTTCTACACAGGATTTAAGCCGATTATTGCCTCATTCAGACTGCTACAGTATTCATTCCCAGGGGGCTTTTTCGGACTACTTGCTGTTATCAGATCTACTGATCAGTTACTCGTCCACCACCATTGAAGAGGCACTGCAAAATAAAATCCCCGTACTTCAATATGATCCCCAAGGCAAATATCAGCACATACCAGGAGAAGTATTGAAGACAGAAAACGAGATAGCAGTCAACAGTTGCTATTTTATCGGGAATCAAAAAGATTTGAAGAGGGGAATTTCATGGATTATAGACCACCATTTAACAAAGCAAAAAGATCTGGAAGATATTTGGCAGAGACACCGGTTTCCTGAAGAAAAATTGATTGACCTGCCGGCCTTTTTTGCGGATCGGTTTCAAGCCTAACTCTATGGAATAAAAAAATGAATTTAAATATTTTGATAATCGGTGCAGGGATGTATGTATGTGGCAGGGGCACCAACGAATATGGAACCATTTTGCCTGCGCTGTGTGAGTATCAACGTCAAACTAACCCCCTAGGACATATCTTTTTGGCTTCTACTCACTATGGTTCCATTCCCATTGTGGAGAAGAAACTAAACGAATTAAATCTTCGTATGGGAACAAATTTATCGCTGACCTGTTTTCCCCAAGAACCTGGTCAAGATGACAAGGGAAATTATAAAAAAGCCCTGGAGGAAATTCCCAGGCCTGCGGCCGCTATAGTAGTTGTCCCGGATCAGCTTCATGCAAAGATTGCAACGGATTGTTTAAATGCCGGTCTACACACATTGATTGTCAAGCCCATGACGCCAGATCTGGAAAGTGCCAGACAATTAATCGCACTGCAGAAAAAAACAGGGCTCTACGGTGCGGTTGAATTCCATAAGCGTTATGACCGGGCCAACTTAAAATTGAAAGAGGCACTTGCATCCGGAAAATTGGGAGAACCGCTCTATTTTATCGTAGAGTATAGCCAGCGTAAAAGCATTCCGGCTGAAGTATTTACTCCATGGGTGGATCAAACCAACATATTTCAATATTTAGGCGTACATTATGTGGATATCATCTATTTTGTGACCGGAGCCAGACCCAAACGGGCGATGGCAATAGGCCAGTACGGATGGCTCAGGCAAAAAGGGATAGACGGATATGACGCCGTGCACGGGGTGATTGAGTGGGAAACCGCCCAGCACCAACGATTCATATCCATGATCTGCACCAACTGGATCGACCCGGAATCAACTTCGGCCATGTCGGATCAAAAAATCAAAGTAATTGGTACAAAAGGCCGGTATGAGTCGGATCAAAAACACCGGGGCATCACCATCGTGAGTGACGATCATGGGATAGAAGAACCGAATCCTGACTTTTGCTCGGCCTACCCGGCAGGGCCGGATACATTCTCCTATCAGGGGTATGGAATTCAAAGTGTACAAACCTTTATTGAAGACACTATTCAAGTGGAAACCGGTGCGGTTGACATAAGGACGTTGGAGGCACTGCGCCCCTGCTTTAATGATTGCCTGGTATCAACAGCTGTAATTGAAGCAATAAATAACAGCTTGCTGCATCATGGCGAATGGCAGGACATCACATTAAGTGTATAACAGCCATGTGCTGAACTGGCATAGCACCTGCCGGGCACAGACCACAGTGAAAGTTGTACGATCAGAGCAACCTCACTATATGTTCTTATAAAATCAAAGCTGAAAATTTGTGTAACCTTTCAATGTGAAGGAAATCAAAAAAGATGGAACAATCCCAATTGATTGATGCGGACAACATCAAAATATTAATTTCAGAGAGTCTTAAAAAGGAGGGGGTGGATGAGACAGGCGCAAACCATGTGGCGGAAGGTTTGGTGCACGCCTCTTTGAGAGGGGTAGACTCCCACGGCATTCGATTACTCCCACATTATCTAAAAGGATTGAAAGCCGGCCGTATTAATCCGGCCCCGCACTATAAATTTAATAAAAACAGTGCCGCGGCAGGCGTTCTGGATGCAGATGACGCCTTTGGCCATGCCGCCGGCATGGAAGCCGTAAAACATGCGGTTTCCATGGCGAAGGAGACTGGAATGGGGGCGGTCGCCGTAAAACGTTCAACCCATTTCGGAGCAGCTTCTTTTTTTGCTCTGGATATTGCTCAGCAAGGAATGATTGGCATGAGTTTTACCAATGCGGACTCATTGATTGTTCCAACAGCAGCGAAGTCCCGCTTTCTGGGAAACAATCCCATTTGTTTTACCGCACCGTGCGAAGGCGAAGATCCTATCTGTCTGGATATGGCGACCAGCGTCATTACATTCAACAAAGTGCTGCAACTAAAAGAGGAAAACAAACCAATCCCCCCAAGTGTCGGGGCCGATGCCGAAGGCCTTGAAACTACGGACGCTGAAAAAGTTGTACAGCTGCTTCCGGTGGGAGGATATAAGGGCTATGGGCTGAGTTTTATGGTGGAAGTTTTTTGTGCGCTGTTGACGGGGATGCCCTTTGGACCTCATATCTCAAGAATGTATGATGCGCCGATTCACGAAAAACGCAATCTGGGACATTTTGTCATGGCTATGAACATTGAGGCATTTATTGAGCCTGGCGTGTTCAAGCACAATATGAAGCAGATGGTATCGCAATTACGTAATGCACCGGCTGTGGATCCCAATGTGCCGGTACAGGTCGCCGGAGACCCTGAAAAAAAGACTGCAAAAGAGCGTCTCAAGAATGGCATTCCACTGAGGCCTGTGGATGTGGCGTTTTACAAACAGGTGGCAAAAGATTACGACCTTCCGTTATTTTAATGCATTTGAAGGATTCGACATGAGTACAATAAAAACAATCGCAATGATACCGGCTCGAATCGGCAGTACCCGCCTGAAGATGAAAAATCTGGCCTTGATTAATGGACACCCCATGATTTCGTACACCATCAAAGCGGCCAAAGAAGCCAAGGTGTTTGACCGTATCATTCTTAATTCAGACCACCCTGTTTTTAAAGAAATCGCCCAACGATATGGTGTTGAGTTCTACCACAGACCTTCTGAGCTTGGCAGTTCCACAACCAAATCAGATGATGTGGTCATGGATTTTATCGACAAAAACCCTTGCGATGCGGTGGCCTGGGTTAATCCCACGTCTCCTTTGCAGCAGGGCAAAGAGGTCGCCGATGTGGTGCACTACTTCAAAGATGAAAACCTGGATTCATTGATTACGGTGAAAGACGAACAGGTTCATTGTATTCATCAGGAGGCCCCCGTCAACTTTGACATTGAAGGACTGTTTGCACAGACACAGGATCTGGTGCCGGTTCAGCCTTTTGTCTATTCGGTAATGATGTGGCGGACCGAGCCCTTTATAAAAGATTACAAGGAAAAAGGGTTTGCATTCTTTTGTGGAAAAACAGGATATTATCCGGTCAGCAAGTTTACGTCAGTGATCATTAAGACTCAAACGGATTTAATGCTGGCAGAATTTTTGCTCCAAAGCCTTTCCCGGCAGGAGGAGTATCAGGTCTCCTATGATGAATTAACAAAAGGAATAGATGAATAACGTGTCAAAATCATGTTCCATCATTATCCGGACAAAAAATGAGGAGCGGTGGATCGTTCCCTGTCTTAAGGCGGTATATGAACAAAGATACCGCGATTTTGAAGTCATTATTGTGGACAATGAAAGTACGGACAGAACACTGGAAAAGGTCCGGCAGTTCCCGGTGGACAAAGTGGTGACCTGCACGGATTATCTGCCGGGTAAAGCCTTGAACATCGGGGTTGAAGCGTCCAACGGTCAATGCGTGGTATGCCTTTCCGGACATTGTATCCCGGTCAATGACCAGTGGCTGGGAAACCTGGTAGCCAATATGGCGGACCCGCAGTTTGCCGGAGCCTATGGAAGACAGGAACCCATGGATTTTACACCGGCTTCGGATAAAAGAGACCTTTTGACCATTTTTGGCCAGGACCGGCGGATTCAAATCAAGGACAGCTTTTTTCATAATGCCAACAGCGTGATCCGGCGCGAATTGTGGGAACAACATCCCTTTGACAATCAAATTTCCAATATTGAAGACCGCCTTTGGGCACAGAAAATGATTCAACTGGGATATCGGCTGGTTTACGATCCCACGGCCAGTGTGTATCACTATCACGGCATTCATCAGAACGGTAACACAACACGGTGCAATAACGTGGTCAGAATCCTGGAAAATCTTAATGGCAATTTTGTATC
Organism: uncultured Desulfobacter sp.; assembly: GCF_963666675.1. Lineage (NCBI taxonomy): Bacteria > Pseudomonadati > Thermodesulfobacteriota > Desulfobacteria > Desulfobacterales > Desulfobacteraceae > Desulfobacter > uncultured Desulfobacter sp. The sequence continues at coordinate 3,868,402 of NZ_OY762929.1, forward strand.
CGGTAATCTGGACCCTGAACATCTGCTTACCGTCGCAATTATTCCGTTGAAAGGGCCTGTCCGGATGATGGGAGAAACATCGACCTTACACATGGCCATCCAGGATGCAAAATCTGCGCAATACATAAATAAAATCATTGTTGCCACAGATAATGAAGCTGTTGCGCAAACAGCCAGGGAACTGGGTGCGGAAGCCCCTTTTCTGCGCCCCCCGGAACTTTCAAGGGATTATGTAGGAATAGAGGCAGTGTTGAAATACACCCTGGAGCAGATAGAACAAATCGGGATCTATCCCGATTTGGTTGTGAATTTAGAGGTAACTTTTCCTTTCCGCCCCAAGGGGTTAATCGACGGTATGGTACGCAGAACGGTGATCGAAGATTTAGATAGTGTCATCGCGGTCAAACCGGAAAACCGCTCAATATGGCAGGAAGATGAAAAAAAGACCATTCAGCGCCTGGATAGCGGATATGTGCCCCGGCTTTACAAAGAACGCACCTTTGTTGGATTAAAAGGGCTGTGCTGTGTCACCCGGGCTCAATTTTTAAGGGAGGAACATTTGCTGGGGGACAAAATCGGGCTTTTTGAAGTGGATAACCCGTTCTCCAATATAGAAATCCGGGAGGAACTGGATTTTCAGTTGGCGGAACAGATCTCTGCCAACTGGCAGCTTAGAAAAAATATTGACACAGAAAGGTATGAAGCCAAATGGGTTTAAAACAAAAACTGGCTCAACATGAGATAACCATTGGCTCCTGGATTTCGCTGGCCCATCCCGGGATAGCGGAAATAATGGCCAATGCTGGATTTGACTGGCTGGTCATTGATTTGGAACATAGTGTCATCACCATTCGGGAGGCTGAAGAGTTAATACGCGTTATTCAGCTCAAGGGCGTTACGGCCCTGGTCCGCCTGTCAGCCAATGATCCCATCCTGATCAAACGCGTTATGGATGCGGGTGCGGACGGGGTTATCATTCCCATGGTCAATTCCGCAGAAGAAGCGCTTAAGGCCGTCAAATCTGTTTACTACCCACCCTACGGAAATCGTGGGGTCGGACTGGCGCGTGCCCAGGGATACGGCACATCATTTGATGACTACCGGAGTCAACTGGCTGAGAACACAGTGGTTATTGTTCAGGTTGAGCATATCACGGCAGTCAAAAACCTGGGGTCTATTCTTGAGGTGGATGGTGTGGACGGATTTATCGTCGGGCCTTATGATCTATCGGGTTCATTGGGTATTCCCGGTCAATTCCAAGATCAGAAAATGGTGAATACCATGAAAACCATTCAAGATATATCAGAAAAATTCCATGCCAATGCCGGGTTCCATGTTGTACCTCCGGATCCCGCTCTGTTAAAAGACAAAATTAAGCAGGGTTACACCTTCCTTGCCTATAGTGTGGATTTCCTTTTTTTAGGTGAAATGTGCCGCCAGGGATTGAAAGAAATCCGTACATTTCAACGGGAGTCATGAACATGAAAGAAGAGGATATCCGAAAAAAAGAGATCTTAAACCGATATCTTGATTTGGTGCGAAAGGATTGTGAACGATTCCTCCGAAACACGGATGAATTCATTGAGATCGCCTGCCCGGCCTGCGGGATAAAAGAGACGAATTTTGAATTCAAAAAACAAAATTTTGATTATGTCTCCTGTAAATCCTGTCATACCTTATATGCGAAAAACAGACCGAACTTTAATATTTTATCCCAGTTTTACAAGCAATGTGAATCCAGCAGTTATTGGGTTGAGCACTTTTTTAAACCTGTGGCTGAAGCCAGAAGAGAAAAGATTTTTAAACCCAGAGCAGATTTCGTGGTCTCTTATTTCCAAAAAGAATCCCCCCGGTGGCACATTGCAGATATAGGTGCTGGTTTTGGACTATTTTTAGACGAATTGAGAAAACAGTGGCCTCAAAGCATTTATATCGCCATCGAACCGTCTGTAGAGCAAGCAGAAATTTGTAAGCAGCAAGGTTTTACAACAGAAGAATGCTCTCTTGAAGAAATTAACGGCTATGATGAAAAATTGGATCTGATCACTGCATTTGAGCTCTTTGAACATCTGCATGATCCATATCTGTTCCTGTCAGCAGTCTACGACTTGTTAAAACCAGAAGGGTTTATCTTGTTCACCACGTTGAACGGGCTGGGATTTGATATTCAGCTGCTTTGGGAGAATTCTAAAAGTATTTACCCTCCCCATCATATCAATTTCTTTAATCCTGATTCCATTGGTGTTCTTCTGAAACGAGCGGGTTTTGAAGTTGTGAATGTTGAAACGCCCGGAAAACTGGATTGGGATATCGTACAAGGGGCGATTGATCAGCAGTATTTAAAGGTGCATCGTTTTTGGCAGCATCTGGCACGAAAGGGTTCTGCTGACTGTCAACAAGACTTTCAAAAATGGCTGGCAGAACATAAGTTGAGTTCACATATGCGGGTATTGGCCCGGAAGACGATAAGGGAGTAAACTGCGAATGAAGGTCGTTGCCATTGTACCGGCTCGGATGGGATCCTCAAGGTTTCCAGGTAAGCCCCTGGCTGATATTCTGGGGCTGCCAATGATTGAACATGTCAGGCGGCGGGTTTTATTATCTTCGGCAGTGCAGGAAGTCATTGTGGCAACCTGTGATTCGGAGATCATGGATGCGGTGAACAACAATGGAGGTAAAGCCGTTATGACAGCCGACAGCCATGAAAGATGCACAGACCGGGTGGCTGAGGCGGCTCTGCAATTGGATGCCGACATCGTCATCAATGTGCAGGGGGATGAGCCATTGGTGCGCCCTGAGATATTTTCGCCTCTGGTGGCGCCGCTTATAGAACAAAAGAGTTTGGCTTGCACCAATATGATGGCGGAAATATCTGCTGAAAGGGATTTTTTGAGTCCCGACGTGGTCAAGACCGTGGTGGATATAAACGATCAAGCCGTCTATTTTTCGCGAGAACCCATTCCTTCCCTCAAAAAGGCCCCCAGTAAAACATACAAAAAATACAGACAACTGGGAATTATTGCATTTAAATCTGATTTTCTTCAAAAATTTACCATGCTTCCCGAAACGCCACTTGAAAGCATAGAATCAGTAGATATGCTGCGGGCCGTTGAACATGGTTTTCCGGTCCAAATGGTTTTAACCGAGTACCCATCAATCGGTGTGGATACCCCGGAGGATCTAAGACGGGCGATAGAGATGATGCGACATGATGATTTGTTTGGCACGTATTAATTTAAAACAAGATTGGATAATATGATAGAAAACAAACTGAAAGTTGGAATTGCCGGCTATGGTGTTGTTGGGAAAAGGCGTCGGTATTATATCGATAAAAATCCTTATTTTAAAACCGTAGCAATTTGCGATCAATATTTCGACAACTCGGGTGTAATGGACGATGGCGTTAGGTTTTATAGACAATATCAGGAACTGTTGAAGGAACCGTTGGATGTTTTATTTGTCAGTCTGCCCAATTATATTGCCGCTGATGTAACCATGGCGGGATTAGCCCAAGGCTTCCATGTGTTTTCTGAAAAACCGCCCGGCAGAGATGTGGCAGACATTCAAAGCGTGATTGAAATTGAAAAGCAGCACCCCGGTATATTGCTTAAATATGGTTTTAATCATCGTTATCATGATTCAGTTAAAGAGGCCCTTCGCATTATTGAATCCGGGGAATTAGGCCAGATAGTTAATTTAAGGGGTGTTTACGGCAAAAGCAAAATCATCCCGTTTTCAGGTGGATGGCGGGCTGAAAGAAAGTATTCAGGTGGCGGCATTTTGTTGGATCAGGGAATTCATATGGTCGATCTGATTCGTCTGTTCTGCGGCTGTGAGTTTGTGGATATCCAAAGCTTTATCTCCAATCAGTACTGGCATCATGATGTCGAAGATAACGCCTATGCCATGATGAAAGACGAAAAAGGACGGATTGCTTTAATTCATTCCAGCGCGACACAATGGCAGCATCGTTTCTCGTTGGAAATCGCCTTGACGGAAGGTTATCTGGAACTAAAAGGATTGCTCACCGGTTCGAAAAGTTATGGCCGGGAGAGACTAGTTATTGGCAGACGGGATGAAGCGGATACGGGATCCCAAAGAGACGAGATTCTGAATTACCTCGAGGATAATTCATGGCGGGATGAAGTCAACGAATTTGCTGATGCCGTTGTACACCACCACCCCATTGAATATGGTTCCAGTAAAGAGGCACTGGCAACCATGAAATTAATATACCAAATATATTGTGCGGATCCGAAATGGAAATCAACATATCACATAGAACAACCGGATTCATAATAAACAAACGTTGATAAAAAAAGGGAATTCCCATGAATAACATTGAAGCCCTGGCTCGAGAAAGCGTGACTGTTCAGCAGTTTGCTGCAGGTTATTTGAATTATCTATCTACCCTTTTCCAAAAAATGGATATGCAGGCCCTTGCATCGGTTGTGGCTGAGTTGGAAAGTGCAAGAAAAGCACAGAATACGGTTTTTGTCTGTGGAAACGGTGGATCTGCGGCCACAGCATCCCATATGGCCAATGACTTTGGCGTAGATGTGTATAAAAAAGGAGGAAGCGGAAATCCCTATCGAATCTTGTCTTTGACAGACAATCCAGCGGTCATGCTGGCCATCGCCAATGATGACGGGTATCATAATTTATTTATTAATCAGCTTAAAATTCACTATCGTGACGGAGATAAGCTCATTGCGATCTCCGCCAGCGGCAACTCACCCAATGTCATTGAAGCCTCAAGATGGGTGAAGGAAAAAGGAGGGGTTGTGATGGGACTGACTGGATTTGACGGTGGCGAACTGGCAAAATTGGCAGACATTAACATCAATATATCTACGCCCAAGGGGGAATATGGCCCTGTGGAGGACCTGCACATGATATTGGATCACCTGATTGCCAATTGGTTACAGTATCAAGATTTATTCGAGTTTAATCCGGAGAATAGGTGATAGGTTTAAAAATGGAGAATGCTAAACAAAAAATATTAATCGGACCATCCAGTTTTGCCGGCCTGGATTCATCCCCCAGGGAGCGTCTGATCCAGGCCGGTTATGAAATTATTCCCAATCCATATGGCAGAAAATTGACCCAGCAGGAACTATTGGATTTACTTCCAGGGGTAACCGGTATTATAGCAGGCCTCGAACCATTGAACCGGGTTGTCTTGGAACAATCAAATCTGAAAGTCATTTCAAGATGCGGTTCCGGTATGTCCAATGTGGATTTGGAAGCTGCGGAAGCGTTGGATATACGGGTAAGGTCAACCCCTATGGGACCAACCATCGCTGTTGCCGAATTAACCCTTGGCGTAACTTTGAGCCTGATTAGAAATATCCCGCAGATGAACGCAGATTTGCACGCAGGTCAATGGAACAAAACCATCGGCGGACAATTGGCCGGTAAAACAGTGGCCATTGTCGGGTATGGCCGCATAGGAAAACAGGTGGCTCAATTGTTTCAGGCCTTTGGGGCAATTATCTGGGCTGTTGACCCTGCCGTTGATCCGTCGGAGAATAAAGTTCCCGTGGTTTCGTTGGAACATGCGTTAACCCATGCGGACATTATATCTCTTCATTGCAGCGGCGATGAAGAGATATTAGGAGAAAATGAATTTGCCGCTATGAATCCAGGTATGCTTATTTTAAATGCGGCCAGGGGAGGACTGATTAATGAGCAGGCATTGATTGCCGCTTTGGATCAAGGCGTGGTAAAAGGCGCATGGGTGGATACATTCAGCCAGGAGCCGTATTCCGGTCCTTTGACCCGATATGATCAGGTAATTCTGACGCCCCATGTGGGCTCGTATACAGCAGAAGGCCGCCTCTCTATGGAGATGGAATGCGCTGAAAATTTAATTGAAGCGTTTACGGATCTGTAATATGGATGAATCAATTCAGTATTTTTTCAAAGTTGCAAAACAGGCCGCATTGGAAGCAGGCAGTTACTTGGCAAGCGACCAAGCATCTTTGAAAGCAATCCAGACAAATGACCGTCGTGATGTAAAGATCAAAGCGGACAGACACAGCGAAAATATGATCGTGAAAACGCTGCGATCCCATACAGCATTTCCCATTTTCACCGAAGAATCCGGCTTGATACCGCCTGCCGGCAAAGATGAAAGTGCACAAGCAGTCGGGTATCAGTGGATTCTCGACCCTTTGGATGGCAGTCTGAACTACTCCAGGGAGATCCCAACCTGTTGTATCAGTATTGCCCTATACTCTAAAATGGCGCCGGTACTGGGGATTGTCTACGATTTCAATCGTAATGAATTATTTTCGGGAGTAGTGGGAACAGGTGCATGGCTTAACAAACAAGCTATCAGAGTAGGAACGATCAAACGCAAGCAAGAGGCAATACTGTGCACTGGCTTTCCAGTGAGTACCGACTTTTCCTCTAAGGCCCTGCTGGGTTTTGTTGAAAACGTCAGGGACTACAAAAAAGTCCGCCTGCTGGGGTCCGCAGCGTTGTCATTGGCTTATGTTGCTGCCGGACGGGTAGATGTCTATGAAGAAAAAGATATCAAATTATGGGATGTGGCCGCCGGTATTGCTTTAGTCCGGGCCGCCGGAGGTATTGTGAGCATGATTCCTGGTACTGTCGAAAATGCGCATTGGATCCAAGGAAGTAACAAAGTGTTGATGAAATCCTTGTTCTCCAACGACAAAGATAATGATAGTCAGGCAAAGCCTTGAACAAAACGCATACAAAAGCAGTAATGATCAAGGACGCTATTTGAAATGCTTTTTATACGAAAGAGCTTAATAAGTTATTGAGTTCTTTCAATTTTAGTTGCGGGTCGAAGCCTGGGTCATGATAGACCTGGCTCGGCCCATGGCCGTTATACAGAAAGGGATAATGATACATTTCGTTTTAGGAGTTTAACAATCCATGGCCCAGACAAATATATCCAAACATTCCGTTCACAAATGGGTTAGGAAAAAATGACTGCTACGATGCATGTATGTTGGAAAATGCCGTGTATTCAGGAAGTGGGTTACCGGGATTTGATTCTAAGCTTTTTGTCCCCCAAAACCGAGCAGCACCTTATCGAAAAATTTGCCGGCCAAGTTTTAATTGGCCGCTCCAGGATGGATGCAGTCCGGGAGCAGGCCAGAAATTTTTACGTTGATATAGTCGCCCGCATGGGCGCCTCCCCCTGCTCTAATAAAAAATCCTTGCGTCAAATTCTGGCGACCTCTGGGTCTAATACCTGTTGGTGGTATCACTTCTGTTCCAACAAAGATGTTGAAGCCGATTTAACCTATAACTATATTTTGCAAATTTTTACTATCGCAGACATTGCGGATTCAAATAAAATAGAACGAATAGTGCTTCATGGCGACGCCAACAAGGTCGCAGCAGTTTTGGCAAACCGGTATGATCTTTCTGAAATGGAGCACACAACATCAAACTGGCCGGAAAGTCCTTTGCGTGCATTGTTGAATCGATTTAAATTCGGAGTCTCATCGTTGTATCACCACTGGCTTCTGGCCTTGCATACACGGTTACCCGAAAAGAGGCCGGAAATCGTGCTGCAAGGTTTTTATGACTGGAGTCTATCATTTGATGCAAAGGATGGTACGGTCAAGGACAACTATTTTAAAAACGTACCAAACGTACTTGCGCAGCACAAGAAATCTTTTGCATGGATTCTTTGGTTTTCACCCCATTCCACATTAAAAGGGTCTCCCAAAAAGCTTAAGGCATGTTTAAAAAAGGTCAAATCACATCCTCAGTTCATTTTTTTGCAAAAATTCATTACTCCGTTTGATATTATACGAGAAATTTTTAATTTTGTTCCTTTGATTAAATATCTCAGAGTAAGGAAATCCAAATCCTTTCAACAAATTTTCAAACACCGAAAAATGGACTTTTATCCGTTATTCAAACAAAAATTATTGTACCATTTTCTGGATTACAGTCTGCCGTTCTTTCTATTGATAGAGCAGTCCAGCCGGAGTTCGTTTCAACGCTACCAACCGCGCCTGGCATTGACGTTTTTAGAGTTGTTTCTACATTCCCGCGCATTTTACACCGGCGGTCGCCGGGGCAACCCCGATACTATTTTTTTTACCATGCAGCATGCAAGCTACAATAAAGAAAAATTGTTTTTCGTCATGGACCCCCAAAAAGAATATCACGGTCTGCCGGACGGCTATCCTATGCCTAAACCGGATTATGCATTTACCATGGGACAAATGGGACAAAGAATCCTGCTGGAAAACGGTTATCCGGCAAAAAAAGTTTTCTTGACCGGTTCCGGCCGTTACGATCATATCAACGGGAAATCGGACAACCGTAAAAAAGAGACCTCTTATCCGCTGACCATATTGCTGGCAACCAGTTTAAATGTACGGCTTGAAATGGAAATGGTTGAGGCCGTAAGCATTGCAGCCCGGGGAATCCCCCGATTACGACTGCTGCTGAGAAGCCATCCCTTTAGCAAGATTGAGAATCAGGCGGCATTTGAGCCATATAGAATACAGTTTGACGTATCAACCGGATCATTGGCAGAAGATCTTCAACAGGCGGATTTGGTTGTATTTACATACTCTACCGTGGCCGAAGAGGCCTTAATTCAGGGGATTCCTGTCTGGCAATGGCTGCCTTTGGGTTTTAACGGGTCTGCAATTGGTGAGCTGCCGCAAATTGAACATTTTTCAAGCGTTGACGAGTTAAGAAAAGGGTTTTTGCAGTTCAGTGAAAATCCGAATCAATTTTCACCTGGCCAAGAGACCATAGATCAAGTCACTTCACAATGTTTTTTCAAAACAGACGGAGGGGCGGCCCAGCGAATTGCAGCTCACATGATGGGATTGCTGGTATCGCCATCCTGATGCTTATCCTTTATTTAATACACAACTCAGAAAAAGAGTCAAAATATGATGAATTTAAAGACAGCATTTGACAATGCAAGTGCCCTTGTCGTGGGTGGAAGCGGTTTCATCGGCAGGGCATTGGTTCAGCAGTTAGTTAATTTGGGAAGTGAGGTTACAAGCCTTGGCATACGTCGTTTATCACTTGTTTCAAACGAGATGAAAAGTTTCAAACATATTACAGCCGATGTAAGGACACCCCAAAGTTTAGCGGGCGCACTTAAAGATGAACGCTTTGATTATGTTTTCAACCTGGGAGGGTATATTGACCACTGCCCTTTCGTGAAAGGCGGCAGGAATCTGATTGACGCTCATTACACAGGCATGATAAACCTTCTTGAACAGACCAGCCACGATCAATTAAAGCGTTTTGTCCAAATCGGCAGCAGTGACGAGTACGGAAATAATCCATCGCCACAAAATGAAACCATGAGAGAGGCCCCCATATCCCCCTATTCCGCAGCGAAAACAGCAGCCACCCATTTGATTCAGGCCATGGCAAGAACCGAGAATTTTCCAGGCGTTGTTGCACGCTTGTTTCTGGTTTATGGGCCAGGCCAGGATGACAAACGTTTTTTGCCCCAGATCATCCAGGGATGCCTGCAAGGTGCCACGTTTCCTGTTTCAGAGGGAAAACAATTAAGGGATTTTTGTCATATTGATGATGTTGTGCAAGGATTGCTGCTGTCAGCAGTTCAAAAAAGAGCTGGCGGAGAGGTCATAAACCTTGCCTCAGGTAAACCGGTCTCCATAAAAACGGTAATTGAAACAGTGGTAAAATTAATCGGAAACGGGAATCCTGAATTCGGTGCCCATCCATACCGGCCGGGAGAAAGCATGGCCTTGTATGCCGATGTTAAAAAGGCTGCTGAAATCATTGGATGGCAATCGGCCAAGACCCTGGAACAAGGATTGGAAGAAACGATTTCATGGTACAAAAAGAGAATAACGATATGAATGGAAAACATCCTGAAGTAAGCGTAATCATGAACTGCTGGAACGGGGATAGATACCTGCGGGAAGCCATGGACAGTGTGTTCAGTCAGACTTTTTCTGACTGGGAAATTGTATTTTGGGATAACGGCAGTATTGATGACAGTCCTGAGATTGCAAAAAGTTACGGTTCCAGGGTGCGGTACTTCAGGAATGATCAAACGAGTACACTGGGGGCGGCACGAAATAAGGCGCTATCCAGATGCCGCGGAAAATTTATCGCCTTCCTGGATGTTGATGATATCTGGCTGCCGGAGAAACTTGAAATTCAGTTAAAATTATTTGAGAAAAACCCCAACCTTGGAATGACGTACAGCAACTCCATTTTTTTTAATGAAAAAGGAGAGATTGACGACCTGTTCAGCCTGTGCTCTCCCCATAAAGGAAAAGTGTTTGGGCCGCTCCTTGAGAAAAATTTCATTTCAACGGAAACAATGATGTTTAAGAAATCAATTCTTGATCAACTCCCTTATGTTTTTGATGATCGGTATACAATGGTCATGGACTATGATCTTTCCTTGCGGATCGCTTACAATTACGAATTGGATTTTACCAGCCGGCCCCTGTCAAAATGGAGATCTCATAGCAACAGTGAAACCTCCCGGAAAAAATTCCTTGTGACCAAGGAGAATCAGCAGATGATTTTAAAACTTCGAAGGGAAATACCACGAATAGAAACAGATTATCCGGATGCGCTTGGGGCCTTTATCAAATCCATAAACAGGCAATTGGCGTTGGAACAATGGGACAAAGGAAACAATATTCTGGCAAGGGAATATCTGAAAAAAAATCAAAATGATTTCCAAGGCGCCCTATTATATCTGTTAACTTTTTTCCTGCCATTCCGTTTATACGAGTACGGAAAAGTGAATTTAAAAACTGTTTATAACCTGAGACCCTGGAGGTGATGAGTGAAAGTTGTTATTTTATGCGGCGGAAAAGGCACAAGGCTTAGGGAAGAAACCGAATATCGGCCCAAGCCCATGGTAGAAATCGGCGGCAGGCCCATCATATGGCATATCATGAAGCTGTATAGTCATTACGGATTCAAAGATTTTGTTTTATGCACAGGCTATAAAAAGGAAATCATAAAAGAGTATTTTTTAAATTACCGTTATATGAACAGTGACATTACCATCTCTTTGGCCTCGGATGAAAAAATCGTCTGTAACAACAACCACGCCGAAGACTGGAATGTGACCATTGCGGATACAGGATTAGATACGCCCAAAGGCGGCCGACTAAAGCAGATAGAACCCTATCTTGAAGGGCAGCGGTTTATGGTGACCTATGGCGACGGTGTTGCCGATGTAAACATCAGACAACTGCTTTCCCACCATGAAACAGAAGGTGTTCTGGCAACATTCACAGGGGTACATCCCATATCCAGGTTCGCCACAGTAGAATATGACGAGAATCACACCATTATTGACTGGAATGAAAAAAAACCCCTTGAGGGATACATGAATGCAGGATTCTTTGTATTCGAAAATGACGTACTAAAGTATATGAACAATACCGAAGAACTTGAAGAAGAACCCATGAAAAGACTGGTGGCGGAAAAACAATTATCCATGTATAAACATGAGGGGTATTGGCAGTGCATGGACACCTATCGGGATTACATGCTCCTCAGCGGGCTTTGGAACAATGGCAAAGCCCTGTGGAACGTCTGGGATAAACAACAAAAGAAAGTTCGATAAGGGTGATTGAGCACAACAAAAGTTGATAGTTAATACTGAAAATTAATCGGATATGATCCTTGATACCTCATAGTTTATTAGAAGAAGATAAGTATAATATCTGGTGTGGAATTGTGAAAAGCTATACAAATTATACAAAAATTGAGCCCTTGATTAAATCAGCAGAGAAATACTTATTGAGACTTACTTTTATAGCCACTTTCTTTTATCCTGCCAAGGGAATTTTCTCATTAATAGCTTGGCTTTGTCTGGATCTTGATATCAGCAAACAGGTGGTCATTGTTTATTCCACATTAACGGCTCTATTGCTTCTTTTATCCTGTGTTCTTAAAGGGTATATAAAAAGAAATTATGAGTCGTATATATTCATCGCTTGCACTGGAATTGGTCTGTTCGTTTCTCTAATTCGAACTGATTTTCTTTTTATGGACACCATTATAATACTCTTTATTTTTCCTTTTTTATTGTCTTGGAGCACAGAGATAAGTGATGATTTTTTTTATAGAGTTGCTGATATTTTTTTTAAGTTCACAATTGTTTATATCCTCATTGAGGGACTTATCATTCAACTTAATTTTTTTGGAGAAATCACAGCTAACGATATCTTGGAGTATAGCGCGCACTTAACTCTCGGTACTGCTGATGATATCCCAATAAGTGATACGCGAGGCATTAATGTTGCACAATACGGTGGTGTCATAGGCGGATATCGTTCTGGCGGTTATTTAGGTAACATGTTGGCTATGCCACCGTTGGTTCTTATTTCTTTTGTTTTTCAGTATGCCAAGTTTTGTATGTTTAAGGGGATAAAAAACGGTTTTTGGGCTTTCTTTGGGGGCGTCGCTTTGGGAGGAATGGTTTCATTTACAGCGATGCTTGCAGGAATAGTCACAGTGATTTTTAATGAGTTAATTATAAAAAAACGGTTATCCGTCCTTTTTGTATTAACAGGCGTTGTAATAATTAGTTTTATGTATGTTCCATTTTTTCGTTACATGATAATGCGGACTTTTATTAATATTTCAAATCATGCATATATTTCTCATTTTTTGGGGTTTGACCCAATTTCATTGAAAACTATAGTTTTCTTTTTATGTGGAAGATGGTCTAGTGTGGCAAATGGTATTCCATCCCATGTCGATTACTTCAATATTCTATTCGGTGTCGGCATTGTACCCACTTTTTTTATCTGTAAAAAATGGTGGGGTGCAATTTTCCCAAATCTAACTAAGGTTTGTTATAACAAATGGTTAGTTGTCAACGCCTTGCTGTTGATATCTGTCGTAGCTTCTTTTATCCACCATCAGATGGGGTTCACTAAATCAACAATGCTAATAGCAACGCTATTTCTGATCAAGTCAGAAAATATTATTAGAAAAAATAAATATATAGTTTATTGATAAACCTTATCGCTCGTTAAACTAACTAAGACTAAATACCCAGGCTTATAACGGTTTTGAAGTAGATTAATATCCTAAAATAAGGGCTCTTGTGATGGTTGCAGATGAAAAACCGATTTCATTTAATAGTTCTTTAACGAACTATTACAAAAATAAAAGGATTATAGTGACAGGCAATACCGGTTTTAAAGGAAGCTGGTTAACTTTATGGTTGAAGTATATGGGTGCTGAAGTCATTGGGTTTTCAAGTGATATTCCATCGAAGCCATGTAATTTTAGTGTGCTGAATATTCAAGATATAATATCGCACCATTGGGGGGATATCAGATCCTTTGAGGGATTGGATGCTGTTTGCAAATCGTTTCAACCGGAAATCATTTTTCATTTGGCGGCTCAGCCGATCGTCCGGCGTTCTTATGAAGAACCGAAATTGACTTTTGACACAAATGTCGGCGGAACACTCAATGTATTAGAATGCGTCAGACAAAACAGTTCAGTGAAGGCTGCAGTGATCATAACAAGCGATAAATGTTACAAAAACAACGAATGGCTCTGGGGCTACCGAGAGGCAGACACACTAGGCGGAGACGATCCTTACAGTGCATCAAAAGGGTGTGCCGAGCTGGTTATAAATTCCTACTGTCGTTCATTTTTCAACGATGCAGGGATAAACGCTGCTTCGACGAGGGCCGGAAATGTCATTGGTGGTGGAGACTGGGCCCAGGATAGAATTGTCCCGGATTGTATTCGCGCATGGAGCGAAAAACAGGAAGTCGTGATCCGCAATCCGCAGGCAACAAGACCGTGGCAACATGTTCTGGAACCTCTTGGCGGCTATCTGTTGCTGGGTATGCTGTTGGGGCAAGACAGGGTAAAGTCAGGGGAAGCGTTTAATTTTGGCCCTATCCCCGATGTTATCCAGTCGGTGGGAGTACTCATTGAATCCCTTGGAAGGTCATGGGGAGATGATGCACCCTACAGGGTCATTCCGGATGAATCCAACAAAAAAGAGAGCACATTATTGAAACTTTGCTGCGATAAAGCGCTGTCACTGTTAGGCTGGACAGCTATTCTATCTTTTGAAGAGACTATTTCCTTCACGGCATCATGGTATAAAAAATTTTATGAAAACAAAGAGGATATGTACTTATTTTCCATAGAGCAGATAAAGACGTATTGTGACCTCTTTGAAGAGAGAATCGGAGGCGTTAAGCAGCCCCAAAAGGACATCATATGAACCCGACCACCATAGACGGGCTTGTAATCCAGCCCCTGAAACAATTTCCAGACGAACGGGGGCGTGTTTTACACATGATGCGAAACGATAATCCCCTTTTTGACAATTTCGGAGAAATTTATTTCTCCGAAATTTTTCCCGGAATCATCAAAGCGTGGAAGTGGCATGCAAAAATGACCCAATTTTTTGCGGTTCCACTGGGCTGCATTCAATTGGTCCTGTTTGATGACCGGGTTGGGTCTCCAAGCCATGGACATGTAATGAAACTGACAACAGGCAGAGAAAAATATTTGCTTATTAAAATTCCGCCACAGGTCTGGTATGGATTTAAAGGAATCAGTGATGGCCCTGCGCTGATTGCAAACTGTGCAGATCTCCCCCACACCCCCGGCGAGGCCCAAAAAAAAGACTGGAATGATCCTGACATTCCGTTTGTTTGGTAAGCTATACACGATCAAAAAAATGAAAAGAATCAGCCGATGTCCATTTTGCATCATCTTTTAGCCAAAGCTTATGTTCCGCTTAAGCTCACGAATGCCGCCAGATATTCCTTGGGAATGCGCTGTCCTCACCGCCTGAGAATTCTCATTTATCACGATATCGCCCCCCATGAACAGGAACGGTTTGCATCACAACTCAGATGGATAAAACGATATTGGAATTTTGTCTCACCGGCTCAATTTGTTGACATAATGGAAAGCCGGGAGCCGATAAGCGGTGACAACGTGTTACTGACTTTTGATGATGGATTTGCCTCCAATCGTCAAATTGCCGAAAATATACTTGGTCCCTTGGGGATCAAGGCTCTTTTTTTCATTGTTTCAAAATTCACGGATTTGACAGATAAAATGGAGCGGCTGCGGTTTATCTCAAAAAATATCTGCCCCAATCTGGATAAGAATAATATCCCCCCACACCTGCACAACATGAACTGGAGTGACTTAACTTACCTGCTGGATACCGGACATACAATAGGCGCGCACACCTGTTCCCATGCCCGTTTGTCAGGACTAAATAATAAGCGAGAGCTCAATTCTGAAATCGTTAGTGGCGCTGATCAATTGGAGCGTATGTTAGGCATAAAAGTGACCCACTTCGCGTATCCATACGGGGATTGTTCCAGTATCAGTCCGGAAGCCATTGCTGTGGCTAAACAGCGCTTCAATTTCATTTACACAGGTATGAGAGGAAATAATACCGGCGGCACGCCGTCCTGGGCGCTGAGGCGTGATGCCATCGCACCACATAATTCCCTTGACCTTGCAGGTTCCTTGTTAGAGGGTGGAGCGGACTGGCGCTATACTAAACACCTGTCACGCTATGAGAGTATGGGACGAGGCAGTCAATGAAATTTCTGGACATTACAATATGCCTTTAACTTATGCCCCCCTGCCCTCCTGGGGTATGTTGGCTGATTGTCTGAAAAAGGGGCACGATTCGGATGATGATATTTCCATACCATGGAAGCGTTCCGGGGATAAGGCATTTTGCTTTTCCCGCTCGGCCTGGTCGCTTAAGGTAATTGCCCAATGGCGGCAGCGTGTCACACAAAAATCAAAGATCCGCGTTCTGCTGCCGGATTTTTTTTGCAATGCCTCGCTTGCCCCGCTTCGGAGCATAGGCGTACAATTGCTGTTTTATCCGCTTACCCCATGTCAGACACCGGATATGGAGGCCTGCCGGATTCTATGTCAGAATGATCCGCCGGATTTATTTCTGCTGGTACACTATTTTGGCCGGCCGGCACAAGCAAAGGCTGCCGGGGCCTTTTGCAGGGAAAAAAAGGCGTGGCTCATTGAGGATGCAGCCCATGTTCTGCGACCTGTTCCAGGTGTAGGAGAACATGGAGATTGTGTGTTGTACAGCCCCCATAAGCACCTGGCAGCACCAGACGGAGCGGTTTTAATTATTCGTAAAAGGGGGCCGCATTGTCTGGGCGCCCAATCTTCACATTTGCAAATGTTCCATGAACTCCATCACGCCTTGGGACAGATGCATAATTTTTCCAATTCAGCCAGTCTGCTATGGTTGACCAAACGGGCTTTGCAAAAGACTGGGGTGGGGGTAAAATCCAGAAACAATGTGCCATTCAAACCTGATAGTAACCTTCGTACGCCGACCGGGGAGTTTTTCCCCTATCCCAAGCTCAGCCCCATGGCAAGACGTTTGCTTTGGAGCTTGCGCAGCACCCTTAATGCGGAAGCTAAAGCCCGGGTGCAGAACCAGCAACTCTGGAATCGTGTACTCATGCAAAAGCCTCTCATTTCCCAGGGAAAGACACCGATAACGAATAAAGAACCCCCTTATTTAGCAGGTTTTGTTTTTGAAGACCCGGTTCAGGCCGAGAGAATATTTTCATATTGGCAACACCTTGGATTGCCGGTATCCACATGGCCGGATTTACCACCGGAGGTGACGGAAAATCCAAAATTTCATTCATGGGCGTTGCACATGCGAAATACCCGAATCTATCTTCCAGTTCATCAGTCGATTAAACCCGGGCAAATCATTCAATTTGCGAAGAAACGTTCAGTAAGGTAAAAATGTCTGATTTATTTCAAGTTAAAGAGATTTCAACTAAAGAATGGGACGAATACTGGCCGCGGTGCTGCCAGGCGACGTTGCTCCAAAGTCGACAATATGTATCAGCCAAGCACAACGCCGAAGGTTGGAAGGGCGTTGGATTTTTAATTTCAGATGAAAACCGGAATGCTGTCTGCATAGCACACGTACTTACAAAAGGCCTCCCCTGGCTGGGCAGCATCGCCCGCCTGAATCGTGGACCGTTGCTGTTGGACGGGGTCAATACAAAAAAATCTGATGCGATAAAATTGGCAAGTCTGAATGCGTTACTAAACGAGGCCCAAAAAAGACGATGGTGGGTGTTTCAAATTGCCCCTGAATTGAAAGCAGAAAGAAAGGTTTGCCAACATCTGCAGCACATGGGGCTGCGGCTTCAGAAAGGGACTGGATGGGCTTCAGGGCTCATGTCACTTTCACCGGATGAACAGGATTTACTGATGACACTGAACGGCAAATGGCGGAATTGCCTCCGTAAAGGAGAGCGGTTAGGTGTGCAGGTGACACGGCATGAAGGTCACAATGCAGAACTAAGTTTATTAATTCAAAATTATAGCGAATTACAACGCAATAAAGGTTTTGAAGGCATATCAACCGCACTGTTGTCAAACATCGCTGCACAGACGGGGATTGGCTGGCAGTTTAACATTTTTATAGCCAGGGATGAAAATGCATCAAATGAAACAGATCCAATCGGCATGCTGGTAAGTATCAGACACGGTGATACCACTACCTATCTGATAGGTTCCACCAATGATCAAGGCAGACGTATGCAGGCCAACTCAGTTCTCCTTTGGCAAGCGATCCTGCACGCCAAACGTACACGATGTGCTTGGTTCGATATCGGCGGGTTAAGTGATTTGACCCCCAAAGGAATTGCCAGGTTCAAAAAGGGGCTCAATTCGCAACCCTATGTGTTGGCCGGCGAATGGCGTTGGTTTTATTGGAGCAATCTGGTACGGAAACGCTTCCCTGGTAAATCAAATGAGACATCAATGAATCTGTTATGAATTCTACTAATTATTCAAAAAAGACTTTGGGCTTCCATAAAAAGATGCGATCCATTCGTGTTGCCAATATCATTGAAGAGGGCAAAATCGGTGGTCCGCAAATCACCATTATGATGGTTGCAGCGGCACTAAATAAATCTTTTGAAACAACAGTGATTATGCCCAAGCAAAATTCTGAGCAATTTCAGAGTCAATGCAAGGCTCTGGGAATACAATATCATGCAATGTTTCTGACCCGAATTACAAAAGAGTGGAAAGTGGCGCTAGGCTACATATTATTTTCGCCTTTTGAAGTGCTGCGCCTTGCCATGTTTTTTCGAAAAAAAAAATTTGATTTGGTTCATGTCAGTGGCGGTAGCTGGCAATACAAAGGTATTATTGCCGGCAGGCTTGCAGGTTGCCGTGTGATTTGGGGCCTCAATGATACATCTATGCCCTCTCTTGTTCGTACGCTTTTTTCTTTCTTCAGCAGGTATTGCGATGGGTATATCCATACCTGCAAGCGAACCCGGGCTTACTACGCCCCCTATCACAAACCAGGCAAGCCCGAGTTTATCATTCTTCCGCCAGTGGATACCGAGCATTTTCATCCCGGCCGCCGCGGCTCCGGCGACGAAACGTTAATTGATCAGTGGCATGGTAAAAAAGTGATCGGTACTGTGGCGAACATCAATCCTGTTAAAGGGCTTGAAACCTTTATCCGTGCGGCGGCCATCTTGAACAAAAAAAAGAAGGAGTCGCTGCTATTTGTTATCATTGGGCCTGTATTCCACAGGCAAAAAAAATATTTTTCCAGTTTGACGTCTCTGGCGGCTGAGCTTGGCGTGGATAATCTTGTGTTCGCAGGCGCCCGCAAGGATATCCGTCCTCTTCTCTCCAGTTTCGACATTTTTTGCTGCACTTCTTTATTTGAATCCGGGCCCATGACCCTCTGGGAGGCCATGTCCATGGAAAAACCTGTGGTATCTACCGATGTCGGTGATGTTTCCACATATGTCAAGGATGATGAGAACGGATACATTGTAAACGTCGGTGATGCAAAAACGATTTCCGATCGGTTGACAAGCCTGATCGACAACGATGAATTGAGGGCTGAATTTGGCCGAAAATCAAGAAAAACAGTGAAACACTATTTGGATATTTCCATCAGTGCCAAGCAGCATAAAAAGGCGTATACTTTTTTCGCAAATCTCTAAAAATTATCACTACGGCATATTACTTATGATCACAAACTCATGTCTCCGGCAAAATCAATATTTAAAAAACGTCAGGAAAATTATTCGTTTTATCCGTTTGTACGGCATGAAGAAAACCTTATTTAAGGTTATCGGACGTCATAGAACGTTGGGAAAATACTTTAGACCGCGTTTTTCAGAAATAAATAGAGACATTGGTATTATCGGATGCGGTCAGTTTACCTTTTCAACAGTGGGGCATGTAATATGCAAAGCATATGGCAATCGTTTTATTGATTGTTTTGACATTGACGAGAATGCCATGTCAACTTTTTCCCAATTTTATCGCATTCACCCATCACGATCCGCAGAGGACCTTTTAAAAAATAAACAGGTTCAATACATATATATTGCATCCAATCATGCATCTCATACTGATTATGCCGTTAATGCCCTGCTTGAAGATAAAACCGTTTATTTAGAAAAACCGATTTCAGTAACCTATGAGCAATTAAAAAAGCTGCACCAAACCATAGCTGACACCAATGCGTCGATTTATGCCGGCTACAATCGCCCGTTTTCAAAGGCCATACTTGATCTTAAAGAACATATTGGCACCAGTAAATCGCCGATTTCAATGAATTGTTTTATCACAGGCCATATGCTTGCACATGACCACTGGTATCGAAATCCCGAAGAAGGAACAAGAGTTTGCGGCAATGTCGGGCATTGGCTTGATTTAGCGGTGCATATCTTGTCATGGGGCGTATTACCTGATCGGTTGGGAATCCAACTGGCCTTCAGTAACCCATCGGTAAGGGATGAAGATCTTTCTATAACACTGACAAGTGATGATGGAGATTTGATCGTTATTGTTTTGACCGCCAGATGCGAACCATTTGAAGGCATTAATGAAACCATTAATTTACAATGTGATACTACCATTGCCAAAATCGATGACTTCAGAACGATGACCATATGGGATAAAGAAAAACTGTTGAAAAAAAAATACAGAAAAAAGGATGTTGGACACAATTTGGCATTAACACAGCCTTTCCATGACGCTGGCAAAAGAGATTGGAATGAAGTGCTTCATTCAACTTTGTTAATGCTGTTTATTACTGAAATGGTTAAAACCAACAGGACTCAAGCTAAATTCTCCTTTAAAGAAGAATTTCTAAAAATTTCGTGAAATCTGATTATGAAACAAATTCTCCAAAACTTGAAAACAGGCGATACATCTATTGTGGAATTGCCTCAGTCCGGTATACGAGCCGGGCACATCCTGATTCAGACCAGAAGATCTCTTATATCCGCCGGCACCGAACGAATGCTGATGGATTTCGGCAAGGCCAATTGGATTGCCAAAGCAAGACAGCAGCCGGACAAAGTTCGGATGGTGCTGAACAAGGTGAAAACCGACGGGTTGCTGCCTACCATTGATGCGGTGCGGAGCAAATTGGATCAACCGCTGCCTTTGGGGTATTGCAATGTGGGTATTGTGACGAAGGATAACACATCGGAAGGGACAGCTGATGTATTTAAGACCGGGGACCGGGTAGTGTCAAACGGTCATCATGCAGAGGTTGTGTCTGTTCCAAAAAATTTGTGTGCACGAATTCCGGACGGGGTGAGTGATGAGGCCGCATCTTTTACGGTGATCGGCGCCATTGCGCTGCAAGGGATTCGGCTGGCAGGGCCGGCCCTGGGAGAGTGTTTTGTGGTGACTGGCCTGGGGCTGATCGGACTACTTACGGTTCAGCTATTGAAGGCTCAGGGCTGCCGGGTGTTGGGGATTGATATTGATTCAAAAAAATGTACCCTGGCAAAATCCTTCGGCGCGGACATCGTGGACCTTTCAAAGGGGGAGGATGCGCTGGCAAAGGCCCGGACATTTTCTCGGGATAATGGGGTTGACGGGGTTCTGATTACAGCATCCACCAAGAGCAATGAGCCACTGCACCAAGCGGCTCAAATGTGCCGGAAACGTGGTCGAATCGTGCTTGTGGGCGTGACCGGTCTTGAATTAACCCGGGCTGATTTTTATGAAAAAGAGCTTTCCTTCCAAGTGTCCTGCTCCTATGGGCCTGGTCGGTATGATCCGGTGTATGAAGAAAAGGGCTATGACTACCCCATTGGATTTGTGCGCTGGACAGCGCAGCGGAACTTTGAAGCGGTGTTGGATATGATGGCGTCCGGGGCGTTGGAGGTTATGCCGCTTATTTCTCATCGGTTTAGATTTGAAGATGCCCAAGCGGCTTATGCGCTGATCAGTGAAAATACAGAACCCTATATCGGGATTGTGTTGGAATATAATTCGCAGAGTACACAGTTTTCCCAGATCACACAGCTTCAAGATAGCGGCAAAAATTCTAATACAATAAACCAATCATATAGGGTGCAGCCGGAGGCTCCGGTTGTTGGGATGATCGGAGCGGGGAATTACAGCAGCAGGGTTTTGCTGCCCATAATTTCAAAGAACCATGCACGGCTTAAAACGATCTCTTCAGGCGGCGGGGTTTCAGGAACTCATTACGGAAAAAAATTCGGGTTTGAACGCTCAACAACGGATACAGAGGGGTTATTGAATGATTCTGAAATCAATACGGTATTCATCACCACCCGTCATAACTCCCATGCAAGGCTGGTGATTCAGGCTTTGGAAACGGGTAAGCATGTATTTGTGGAAAAGCCACTTTGTCTGAATTTTGAAGAACTTTGTGATATTGAAGCGACTTACGATGCAGTGTGCAGGGCTAAGGAGACACGCATTTTGATGGTGGGGTTTAATCGGAGATTTTCGCCCCATATTCAGAAAATTAAATCATTGCTGCAATCTATTTCCGAGCCCAAAAGTTTTGTGATGACGGTTAATGCAGGCGCTATTCCCAAAGAACACTGGACACAGGACCCTGATATAGGTGGCGGCAGGATTGTCGGAGAGGCGTGTCACTTTATAGACTTGCTAAGGTTTCTTGCAGGTTGCGGCATTACAGGGTGTAATACGTCCTTCCAGGGGGATAACCCGCTCCGGGATACAGCGAGTATAGCGCTCTCGTTTGCGGATGGCTCCATCGGCATGGTTAATTATCTGGCAAACGGGCATAAGTCATTTCCCAAGGAGCGACTTGAAGTTTTTTGTGCGGGGCGGGTGCTGCAATTAGATAATTTCCGGAAGTTGAAAGGGTTTGGATGGCCCGGGTTTAAAAAAACGGGGTTGATGCGGCAAGACAAAGGGCAGCAAGGATGTGTTGCAGCCTTTCTAAGTGCTGTTGAGAACGGTTCGCCCTCCCCTATTCCATTTGATGAAATTTTGGAAGTATCCCGTATGAGTTTAGAAGCCATTAAATTTTAAACTTTGCCGGCAAACATAAATCATGAATAAAAATTGCGTAATGCACCATTCTTGTGAAATGAGAATATAAATGCTTACCCGTTATATTCATACCCTGAAGTATCTTCAGGCGATCCAACTGGCCTATCAACTGCGTCGACGGTTCGGGCCGAGACCGAGTGTGTCGGCCGCCAAGATACCTGTTATCTTTTGTCAGGATATACAATTGCCGGCAAAACCGAGCCTGCGGAAAATGAAGGGAGATGAAAATAGCTTCATTTTTCTAAATATCCGGAAAGAATTTGATCCTTATCATTTTGACTGGTCGCCAAAAGGTGTGGGTAAGTTGTGGCGGTATAACCTGCACTATTTTGATTATCTCGGGGAAGAGAATAGGCCGGTCCGGAACAAAAAAACGATCATAGAGAGCTGGATTAAATCTGTTCCCAGGGGCTCGGAAGACGCCTGGGAGCCTTTTCCTACCTCACTTCGTATTGTCAACTGGATCAAATGGTTTCTTTCCCAAGAGATCGAGGGTAAACCTGATCCATCCTGGGCGGTCAGCCTTTATGAGCAGGTATTGTGGCTTGAAAAAAATATCGAATACCATCTACTTGCCAATCACCTGTTTAAGAATGGTAAGGCGCTTGTTTTTGCCGGAGTCTTTTTTGAAGGCGTTGATGCAAAGAGATGGCTTAAAAAAGGGCTTAAAATTGTCCTTTCTCAGCTAAATGAACAAATTCTCTCCGACGGCGGGCATTTTGAGCGAAGCCCCATGTACCACGCCATGATCCTGGAGGATTGTCTGGATTTGATGAATCTATGCCGGGGGGCTGAAGACCGGACAGCAAATCAGGTCAACTTTTTACGGCAAACGCTTCAACCCAAAGTCGAAAAAATGACGGCTTTTCTACGTGGGATGACCCACCCGGATGGACAAATTTCACTGTTTAATGATGCCGCCATGGAAATTGAAGCGAAGCCCGAAGCACTTTTTGCCTATGATGAACAGGTAATGGGTAGGCAATTAAAACACAATTCAGCCCTAATCAGCGCTTTTCCTGAAACCGGTTATTTCATCATGTCGCCCCGTCCTGGAGACAGGATGATCATAGACTGCGGGCCGGTAGGGCCGGATTATCAACCTGGGCACAGCCATTGCGATACCTTGAGTTTCGAACTTTCGCTGAAAGGGCGGCGGGTGGTGGTTGATTCCGGGTGCTGCCGGTATGAAGACGGGTTAATTCGACAATACAACCGAGGCAGCATCGGCCATAACAGCGTAATAGTGGATAAAAAAAATCAGTCAGAGATTTGGGGTGCCCATCGATGCGCACGGCGTGCCCAACCTATCAATCCACAATTATATGAGGACGATAAAAACGGCCTCGTGTTTGAAGGCGGCCATGACGGCTACAGGCGTTTAGTGGGCCGACCGATTCATTATCGCAGGATTGTATGGCGAGGAAATGAAATATGGATTGATGACCGGATTGAAGGTCGTGGCCAACACTTCGTAGAAACGCGTCTCCATATTCATCCGAATCTACAGGTTGAACTTGAAACAGATGCGGACTGCGAATCAGTCCGGGTCTGTGCTGATGACGAACTGTGTGCAACCATTTCCGCCATAGGACAAGGCCGAATACAGATAAAGGATGGCTGGTACTGCCCGGAATTTGGGGTTCAAGAAGTTTGCAGTGTGATTTGTACAGTGGATAAAGTTATGGCTCTGCCTGTTTCAGTCGGTTGGCGCTTGCATATTCACAATTAAGGCTATATTAAAAGCAATACCCCAAACACCAATTATGTGCAGTTTATTCAAGTTTCATCCTTCAATTTGATTACATTGCCTTGGGGGCTATTTTGAAAATCCTGATTTTAAGCTTTTACTTTCCTCCTGATTTATGTGCTGGGTCTTTTAGGACCAAGGCTCTCGTTAATGCTTTGATTGAGCAGGTTCCGGAACATGCTCAACTCAACGTGATTACAACATTGCCGAATCGTTACCATTCATTTACTCATGCAGCGCCTGAAAAAGAAGATACTGCACGAATAGTTATTCATCGCGTCAAGACGCCTCTGCACAAAAGCGGTATTATTGATCAAGCCAAAGCTTTTGGGGCATATGCCATACAGGTTCTTAAGCTTGTAAAAGATGAAAATTATGATCTTGTTTATGGAACCTCCTCCCGGTTGATGACGGCAGCTTTGAGTGCAATGATTGCTCACTGGAAAAATCTTCCATTGTTTCTTGATATCAGGGACATTTTTGTTGATACAATAAAAGATGTAATGCCGGGAAAATTACTATGGTTTGCCAAGCCTGTTTTCAAATTTATTGAGGGGTGGACAGTTCGTCGTGCCAATCAGGTTAACTTGGTCTCAAAAGGGTTTGAAAGTTATTTTAAAGCGTCCTACCCAAAACAAGTTTACTCTTTTTTTACGAACGGAATTGACCCAGAGTTCGTTATTGATCAAATGCCACAAGGTCGATTAGGCGACACCAATACCCTGACAGTCGTGTATGCTGGGAATATGGGCGAAGGACAGGGATTGCATACCATTATTCCTGAACTGGCTAATCGATTGACGGGGAAGGTCGCTTTTCGGTTAATCGGTGATGGTGGACGAAGGGAACTTCTTGAAATGAGGATAAAGGAAACAAGATGTACCAATGTAGAGTTGTTACCGCCAATCTCAAGGGATAAATTGCTTAATGAATATAAAAACGCTGATATACTGTTCTTACACCTGAATAAATATGATGCTTTCCTGAAAGTCTTACCTTCCAAACTGTTTGAATACGGCGCGTTGGGTAAACCAGTTTGGGCTGGAGTTGCAGGATATGCGGCGCAGTTCATTTCAGAGGAAATATCCAATTCGGCAGTCTTCGGCCCTTGTGATGTGAATGATGCCGTTGATAAATTAAATCAACTTGTATTTCACACACAGCCCAGAAAAGAATTTATTGAGAAGTATTTACGTACAAAAATAATGCAGTGCATGGCTCGTGAAATTTTAATTGTGCTAAAAAATGATAAAAGGTAACTGTATGAAAATTTTGTTACCGGCGCATCAAGATTTGTTGGCTCGCATCTGATCACCAAACTTGCATCTATAGATTTTTTTTATATGAAAGAGCTCAGTAAGTTGCTGAGTTCTTTCAACCTTCGTTGTGGGCTGTCCTTCAGTGCTGATATGTCAGGTCAGCCCACGGCTGTTATATGAAAGAGCTCGATAACTTATTGAGTTCTTTCATTCTTCGTTGTGGGTCGAAGCCTGGGTCATGATAGACCTGACCTGGCTCGGCCCATGGCCGTTATTGGAAACGATGATAGATTTCAGGTGTTACAACCTAAGAAAACAACAATGAATATAAAAACAGTGTTTTTTCTACTTTTTTCGTTGTGCATAATAGGATGCAGTTCTTCAAAGGCAACCTGGTATAAAGCCGGGTCCGGACAGGCTGATTTTAATATTGATAATGCGCAATGCAGGGTTTTAGCCGAACAAATGGGCAGGGAAGCAACCCTTACGTGGGAAAAAATAAACTTAAAAGCTTATGCGCAAGCATATGAAAGTTGCATTTATAACCGGGGGTGGTCAAAGGAATCGCCTGTCGGAAAAAAAGCCAAAACCGCAACGGGTAAAATGACACTGTTGGCTGAATTAAAGGATGGTGGTGTTTCGGCATTTAACAGGCGGTTTTCAATTCCCGAAGGATTTTTTAATACCGGCAATACGATTGCAACATCACAGGGGATAAAAAATCAATTTTTAACATTTCAGAACGGTCTGGGGATGGCGTGGAATTTAACGTTCCAACAGACCGGAAATAGAATGTTTGAGAAAAGTGATTTTCCTTTAATTGGGCCGTTCTTCATTTATGATAAAGGCGGAGAGCCCAAAGAAGGAAAAAAAATCAGATGGACTGTTTTTGCAGGTGAATTTCAAGATAACTGGGTCGCTGGGATCGGGTGTTACTTATTGCTTGATTCGGCACATCGCGTCACCATAATTTTAACTTCGGAAATAAGTGCACCTGACGGCATTCCGCCGAAAGGCTTGAGACTGACTAAAAATCAAAAAAATGATGTGAATGCATTGGAGAAGAAATGGATTCACAATTTTAAAACGGCTTTTGGCGGATGTCCGGACTGTATCAAGCAACCAATAAAGTTTGGTCGGAATGTATTTCTAAAATAACCGGCCCGGTCTATTTTAAAAAAAAAGCAGGTGTGCTTACCGGCTTAGAAACGAGTCCCCAATCATTTAACCCGTAATCCCCCCCGTTGCTTCATCGCTCCATAACCTTCCAGGTATTGCCCACCTCCCGCAGATCAATTATTCTATTGATTCGGATCATCGTATCTCATACAAATTCATTTTTTATTCATCCTTACACTTTCGATAGCGTAACCCGGGTATCGTAGTAGGGCGTTCCGTTTCCCACCGTACTGACAGTCTCGGCTGTAAGGCGGTTCAATCCGTGACCGGCTTTGATCCACCCGCCGCGTTCGGTGATCAGGCAGTCCCGCCTTGTGGACGCGTCAGTACAAAGCAGGGCTTTTAGCCGGCCTATTCGGCTTTTAACCATCACGGGCTGCCCGTCGGCAAGCCCTAATTTTCCGGCCTCGGCAGGATGCAGGCGAACCGTCGGTAGTGGCGGATGATCTGCAAGGGTGCGCTCGGAGCAGATAAAATCAAAGGAAGCGACACTCAACAGGGTGTATGGATAATCTTCATCCGCATTGTTGAGCGCATCCCCATCAAATTGGGTCATGAATTCAAATTTTCCCGAAGGTGTGGGAAAAACTTTATCAAGATAGGGCGCCATGGGTTCCGGGATTCGAAAAGGCATCTGTCTGAGTTCATTCAAATCACCGCCCCAGGTTTTGACCGGCGCACAAATGTCAGCCAGCCATGTATCCTTGCTTTTGCAATATTGCTCTTTAAATGAAAACCGCCCGGCAAGCGCGCAAAACATGTCAAATTCACTTCGGCACTCCCCCACGGGCGCGATGGCGGGATTAACCGGCCCCACGTAGTTGTGGCCGTAGCTTGCCATAACATCGTACTCTTCAAGAAAAGTGGTGGCCGGCAAAAATAGATCCGCAAGTTCTGCGGTATCATCCAGAAAGTGACCGCTGTAGACCACAAATTCCATGCGCTTGAAGGCCTCGGCCACCAGCTCCGAATTGGGTGCCATGCAGACCGGATTGGCCGCCGTCACATAGACCATGCGGATGGGGGGATTATCAGCGTTCAAAATCTCTTGCCCCACATAGGGCATCAAGATCGTCCGGCGCTTGGGGTTGAGGTCATCCCCCCACCATTTTGGATCATAGGGACCGTACTCCTCAAAACCCTGGCTGACCCCGCCGCCTGCCACACCGATATTTCCTGAAACAGCCCCCAGCGCATCAATGGCCCGGATGGTAAAATGGGCGTCTTTATGGCGGTGAAGCCCCCAGCCCAGCAGGATCGAGGTGGGTTTAAAGGAGATCAGCGTATCTGCGATGTACTCAGCATCTTCTTTTGACACGCCGGCCCGGTTGCAAAGTTCATCTACAGAGTAGCGGTCAAGGATCGTTTTATATTCGTTAAAACCTGCACTGTGATTGGAAAGAAAATCAGTATCATGGGCATTGCCTTCGATCAACATTTTTGCGGCGGCCATGGCCAGGTAGACATCCATATTCGGGGCCGGGGCAATATGCCGGTCGGCAAGGGCGGCACTCCGGTTGCGAAACGGATCAATGGTAATGACCCGGCCGCCTTTTTTCTGAATATCCTTGACGATGGGAACCAGTCCGATCTGTGTGGTCGCAGGATTCCTGGCCCAGAGAACCATGGCCTTGGAATTGTAATGGTCCAGGGGGTCATGGGAAATCCGGTTGCCCAAATCCAGGTTCTGGGATGCCTGGCCGGTGCCGCCGCACAAAGATCCGTGGAGGGTGGTCACCCCGCCGAACAGGTTGAAAAAATACTTGTTGAGCAATTTGAGTGCGGTACGTTCGCCATAACCTTGGTAATACAAAATCGCCTCGGGACCATCTTCATCACGGATCATTTTCATCTTTTCAGCAATGAGATCCAGGGCCTCATCCCAAGGGATTTGCCGCCAGCCTGACGCACCGCGCACCATGGGCGTTGTAATTCGTTCCCTGCTGTAAACACGCTCAATATATCTTAAGGTTTTGTGACAGGCCAGCCCCCGGGTCAAAGGATGTTGTTTGGAACCGGCCAGACCAACCAGACGGCCGTCTTCAACCGTGGCTTCAAGCCCGCAGGTATTTGGACAGTCCCGGGTGCAGGTGGTGATTATTTTTTTTATGTCGCTCATATCAATGCCTTTATTTGAGTGAACAAATGGCAGCAAATATCCGGGCTGTACATTTTTGTTCTTTTCTAAAATCGGTTGTAAAACAAAATAGAATGCAAGGCAAGCGGTTAATCGCCGTCTAAAAGATTGTCACTTGATAATTTCTATGGTATGGATTTTTTGTTCTGAACTATTAATCCCAAGGATTGAAAATTGAATTACAGACATGCCCCTTAAAACCGTAACCCATGGATTTTCACTGGGCGCCAGGAAAATCCGCAAGAAGACAACTTAAAAGACAGGATTCAATATGAACCAACTACAGCAACTCAGTGATCGGATCATCAGTCGTGTAAACGCCAATTTGATGGAATTCGAGTTTGACACCGCACCCTTTGTCCGCAATGCCCTTGAATTTGAAAAAATGCTTGAATTCTATGCATTTTACGGCATCACCTCCCGCCACCCCCTCTATTTCAACTTTAAAAATTCCAATATCGCAGGCAGTTATTTTTTAGGGAAATGCTATGTGGGACGGTCCGCTATTTATAAAAGCGATGTCAGAGGCGATGAACTTAAAAGAGAGGGAGACTTCATAAAATCAGCCAAAGACATCCCCCTGGTTGAGGATGAAATGATTTCCATTCTGGACAGTCTGCTTTATAAAACCCTGGTACACAGCAATTCCCACAACCCTGAAAGCCCCGAATTATTCAGTATCCGAAACACCATTTCCGCCCACTACGCCAACATACACGGCTCTACACTGGAAGGCTGCTTTTTAGGGCCCTTTGCCACCGTGGATTTAATGAACCTGCATTCGTGCATCGTCGGAGAATTTTCCTATGTCCAGGTGGGAGAACTTTTTCACCGCAAAATTGATCCCGGCACCGTCTGGATCAAGAACCCCCATTTTGAATTTAGGTACAAGTTTAAAAACAGCATTCTTGATAATTTTGTAGGGGTAAATGAGGCCCACCAGCCCCGGGGTGTCATTTACGACTTTGTCAGGGCCCGGGATCAGGATTTTGAAAAACTGTTCGAGGTCATGCACTTAGAACCCTTTGAAGTACCTGATACGTCTGCCGTTAACCGGTATGCACGGATCAAAGGAAAAACCCGTATCGGTGAAAACGTGCTGGTGGCCCAAAGAGCCTTTCTCCACAATGCAACCCTGGGGAATGGCTCCAATGCCCAGGAAAATTCATATATTGTTGATTCAGTTCTGGAAGGCAATTGCATCACAGCCCATGGCGGCAAGATTATCAATGCCGTTGTCGGCCAGGAATGCTTTGTTGGGTTCAACTCCTTTTTAAACGGTGGACCCGAGGCCCGGATTCAAATCGGTGAAGGCTGTATTATTATGCCCCACACCATTATTAACCCTAATATGCCCATAGAGATCCCAAGCGAACACCTCGTTTGGGGATATATACAGTCTCCCGAAGACCTTGCCGCCAATACCATTTCCCTGGATGCGCTGGCCGAAGTCAGGGAGAGCATAACAGTTGGAAAAATGACCTTTTCAGGAAAAGGGTCGGTGTTTATCGGATCTTTCAAGGACCGGCTAAAGCATATCCTTTCGGACAACGGAGCCTTATTTAAAAATGGAGAGAACAGGGGGCACGCCCAGGATGACCAGAATATCTCCTATAATATTATTCAGCCGTATCGGACAGGCGAACGAAAGGGATTATATCCATCCATAAGAATCAAGCCATAGATCTTCATAGAAAATAAAAGCCACAGATTTTGCGCTGCAATTTATGCGCATTACAGGCGAGACAAGGCTTACATAGCTCGCTATGTAAGCCTTTTTTTTACATAAAAACAATCATAAGGAATTTGATTATGGCCCATTCCCCTGAAAAAAGAAGCGCCCAACGGTATATGCATAAAATGCCCATGAATCTTTACCGTATGGATTATCAGGATACGCAGAACGACAGCTATTATGCAGAAATGAATGATTATTGTGATAACGGCCTGTCCCTGATGACCAATGAAAAATTAGTGTTGGGGGAGTTGGTCCTTCTTGAACTGAAAGATGACGATCCCGGCATAAAACTGCCTGTCAATGAAAAAGGGTACAAAGGTATTATCCGGTGGGGGAAACGGTATCCATCAGCCAATGCGGCTTCAAACGGTCTTTACAAATACGGAATTGAATTCTCGGTATGAGATATTAAAAACATAGAGAAAATTACATTTTACACCATCAATATTGTTTCATTCTGAGACAATCTTCTTGACAAAGTCAAAAAACAGCATGTACAACCCCAAAGGCTTTTTTAAGCAGTAAACTTGACGATAGGAAGTTAGAAATCGATTAGAAAATAAACTTAAATTGGGGAAGGTATGTGTCAATTTTTTAATTCCACATTCATCATTGTGCTCGGCGGATTTTTATCTCTTGTTCTGGCCCGGCACAAGATGCTTTCAAAAGGCAGTGCCGTGCTGATGCTAAGTGCAGGCACTCTTTGGGGGCTGATTGATTCCATTGGCAAACTTTTAAATCCAGTCGAGGCCTCGGCCGCGTTCAAGTATCTGGATCTTTTTTCTCTCTCTTTTCACGTTGACGGTCTTTCCGCCTTTTTCCTGACCGCTATTTTTGCCGTCTCTCTCATGGCGGCGATTTACAGCTTCCAATACATGGATAGCGACGAAGACGGCATTAAAATCGGGGTCAATTACTTTTTCTTCAGCGTCCTGATCGCCTCAATGGCCCTGGTGGTGACCGCCGCCAATATTCTGACGTTCATGATTTCATGGGAAATCATGTCCCTCTCCTCCTTTTTTCTGGTAATTTACGGACATGAGTCTGCTGAAAACAGAAAGGCCGGGTACCTCTATTTTGTCTTTACCCATGTCGGCGCCATGTTTGTCCTTGCCGCATTTGGCCTGATTTACGCCCATACCGGCAGTTTTGACCTGGCCCCCATGGCCGACGTGCCCGAAACGGTAAAGATATTAATCTTTGTGCTCTCTTTTATCGGATTCGGCTCCAAGGCCGGCGTATTCCCCTTTCATGTCTGGCTGCCCCATGCCCATCCGGCGGCCCCCAGCCATATCTCGGCGGTGATGTCCGGGGTGATGATCAAGACCGGCATTTACGGCATCCTGCGGATTTACACTATTTTAGATTTCCACGCGCCG
The DNA here is from genome assembly GCF_963666675.1 of uncultured Desulfobacter sp. NCBI lineage: Bacteria > Pseudomonadati > Thermodesulfobacteriota > Desulfobacteria > Desulfobacterales > Desulfobacteraceae > Desulfobacter > uncultured Desulfobacter sp. The sequence continues at coordinate 3,900,215 of NZ_OY762929.1, forward strand.
GTGTTCGGATATATTACTCTGATTGCCGGGGTGGTGTCAGGCATTTTAGGGGTGGTGTATGCTCTGGGCCAGCACGATATCAAGCGGCTGTTAGCCTACCACAGCGTGGAGAACATCGGGATCATTCTCATCGGCATCGGCATGGGAATGATCGGTGCGGCAACGGGCAACCCCATGGTCGCCGTGCTTGGTTTTACCGGCGGTATCCTCCATGTGCTTAACCACTCCATATTTAAATCCTTGCTGTTCATGGGGGCGGGCATGGTGCTGCACCGGACCGGTACACGTTCCATTGACGCCTTGGGCGGTCTGCTCAAGGGCATGAAAATTACCGGAACCACATTTATCATCGCGTCTCTGGCCATTTGCGGCCTGCCGCCCTTCAACGGATTTGTCAGTGAATTTCTCATTTATATGGGCAGCTTCAAGGCCATTCCCTTCGGATCCGTCACCTTTACCATGGGTGTATTTGCCATTATCAGTCTGGCCATTATCGGCGGACTGGCCCTGGCCTGTTTTACCAAAGTGGTCGGGGTGGTATTCCAGGGTGAGCCCCGGACCAAGGCCGCTGAAAACGCCAAGGAAAAGGGTGTGACCATGATGTTACCCATGGCCGTTCTTGCCCTGGCCTGTCTGATCATCGGCGTATTCCCAAAATTTTTCATTCACATGGCCCTAACGGCAGTGCAGGCGTTAGGTCTTGAGTATGGGCAACTTCCCATCGAACCCTTTGGGCAGATGACCTGCAGCATCACCTTTGCAGGGTTGCTGTTCCTTGTGGTCGTTCTGGTTGTCATGGGTATCCGGTCGATCTACTACAAAAATAAAACCATCACCTCATCGGGAACATGGGGGTGCGGTTTTACCCAGCCAACGGTTAAAATGCAGTATACGGGATCTTCCTATGCCGGATCTATTTTGGAATTTTTCAGTGCGGCGGCACCGCTCGTTGAAGATCACCCGCCCATCAAAGGACGGTTCCCGGAAAAAACCCATTACCACAGCCATGTGAACGACATTGCAGAACTTCACATGAAAAATGTGGTTGTCCGCCCTGTGTTCTACCTGTTCGACAAACTCCGGTGGATGCAGCACGGAGACATTCATCTGTATATCGGATATATTTTGCTGGCAATTGTATTGCTGCTGTTCTTTATATGACGGCCGGGCTTTGGCCCACGACGAAAATTTAAGGTAGCTGAAGAACTGATTTAGACTTTTAACTTAAAATAAAAAACAGCCGGCAGCTAAAGGCTAATAGCGTTAAGGACTACTCCATGATTCAATCCATCTTACTGTGGCTTGCAGCCATTCTGGCAGCACCGTTTTTTTCGGGCCTGATCCTCAAGATCAAGGCATTTTTCGGGGGCAAAAAAGGCCCGCCCCTTTTGATCAACTATTACACCCTGATCAAACTGATAAAAAAAGGATCGGTTTACAGCAACAGCACCACGGCCGTGTTCAAGCTGGGGCCCATTATCTCCCTTGCGGCATCCATTACGGTGCTCATGTTTCTGCCCATTGCAGGATATGATCCCATATTCTCCTTTAACGGAGACGTGATCTTTGTGCTCTATGTCCTGGGACTTGGCCGGTTTTTCACCATTGCGGCAGCCATGGATACGGCCTCTCCCTTTGAAGGCATGGGCGCGGCCAGGGAAGCATACTTTCCCATTATCTGCGAAGCCGCCATGTTCATGATCCTGATCTTTTTTTACAGGATTACAGGCGAACTGCAGTTATCCGCCTTTTTTGCGGGCAGTAACCCGCAGCTTATGTGGAGTTCAGCCGGCGCACCACTGGTCTTCATTGTGATCTCATTTTTCATCATCCTTTTGACGGAAAATTCCAGGGTCCCGGTGGATGACCCGGCGACCCACCTTGAGTTGACCATGATACATGAAGTCATGGTCCTGGATCACAGCGGCCCTGATTTCGCGCTCATTGAACTCGGATCGTTCTGCAAGCTCATATTCTATTCCACCATTATTTCAAAATTAATTCTTCCCTTTGAGTCCGCCATCTTCGGATTCCCGCTGGTGATGTATATCGCAGGCCTTCTGGTCGTGTACGTTGCCGTGGGCGTAACAGAGTCGGTGATTGCCAGGTATCGAATGGACAAGGTGCCCGGTTTTGTGCTGACATCCTTTGCCCTGGCCTTTTTTGCAACCATCATCACCATGGAGTTTGTTAAATGATATTCAATCCTGTTGATATAATTTTATCATTTGTACTGCTGTCGGTACTGTTTTCGTTCGGTGCCGACCGGGTACAGGTGCTGATCAAGCTGGTGGGGTTCCAGGGTATAGTGATCTCCATCATCCCCTTTTTCATCGGCCATGACATGAGTATGGGCAGCACGGTCTTTACCCTGGCGACCCTTGTCATCCGGGGCATCATTATCCCGTTGAGTATTTTTGTGGCAATCCGGAAAGGGGCCATCCGGCGGGTGGTTGAGCCCATCATCGGGTACCATGCCTCGATTTTATGCGGCCTGGCCCTGATTATCGGCGCAACCTATATTTCCGGACGACTGGAAATCGGTGCCGTGAGCGGATTTAAACTTTTGGAACCCACGGCCATTGCCCTTCTGGTAACCGGAATGTTTCTGCTCATGGCCCGGAGGAACGCCATTGCCATGGTCATCGGTTACATCATGATGGAAAACGGAATATACCTGGTTGGGTCGGGCCTGTCGGTGGGCACCCGCCATATTGTAGAATTCGGTATTTTGCTGGACGTTCTGGCCGGAGTCATGATCATGGCCGTGATCCTCCGTAATATTAAAAAGACCTTTGACGACGTGGATACCGCGTTGCTTAGAACTTTAAAGGATTAGGGTATGGTTGAAATAGTATTTCTGACACCTTTTATTGCCGGTCTTATCGCATTTTTCCTGCCAAAAATTTTGGGCCGGTCCCTGCTCGTTCTGACCGGCGCGGCGCACTTAACCCTTTCGGTGATGCTGTGGAAAGACCAGCCCCAGGCGATTTTTGATCGGTATTTTGCAGTGACCCCCGAGGGCATGCTCTCTTTGCTTGTTATCTCCCTGCTCTTCTTTTTGATCTCCATCTATACGGTGGGCTATCTCAAAGAGAGTCAGATCGAGTCCGAAGGTCTTTTTACCGGCGCCATGCTGGTATTTTTGGCCACCATGACCATGGTCACCCTGTCCGATCACATCATGGTCATGTGGATCGCCATTGAAGCCACGACGCTCGCAAGTACCCCGTTGATTTACACCCATCGCTCCGCCGCATCCCTTGAGGCGACCTGGAAATATGTGCTCATCTGTTCGGTGGGCATTGCCATGGCGCTTTTGGGGTCGGTTCTGGTGGCCTTTTCCATGGGCCAGGCCAACGCAGGCACACCAGTCTCTTTTTCCGCCCTGACAGAGGTGGCCAAAACCCTTGATCCCGTTTGGCTTAAGGCCGGATTCATTTTTATCCTGGTAGGCTACGGAACCAAGATGGGTCTTGCGCCCATGCACACCTGGCTGCCTGATGCCCACAGTGAGGCCCCAAGTCCTGCATCGGCCCTCTTGTCCGGGGTGCTTCTCAACTGCGCTTTTTTAGGGATTTTCAAAACCAATAAAATTATGGTAGCCGCAGGGCTCCAAGATTTTTCCGGCGGGATTCTCATGGTGTTCGGTCTGTTATCCATTCTGGCGGCAGCCACATTTATCCTCAAGCAGAACGAATACAAACGGATGCTGGCCTACTCCAGTATCGAAAATATGGGCATCATTGCATTCGGCACCGGCGTGGGCGGTTTAGGCGTATACGGTGCGGTGATCTGCATGCTTCACCACAGCCTGATCAAATCCTCTTTGTTTCTCTCTTCGGGCAACATTCTTTTAGGATACGGGGACCGGCTGATCAAAAACACCGGAAACCTGGTCAAGGGCATGCCCAAAACCTTTGTGGCCTTTTTTGCGGGCTTTATCGGCATTGCAGGCTTCCCCCCGTTCGGTATTTTTATCGGAGAGTTGTGCATTATTGTTGCCGCGTTCAAGGCCGGGTTCCACGTGGCCATCACCGTATTCATTTTGAGCCTGTGCGTTATCTTTGCAGGATTTGCCAACCAGATCATGAAAATCAGTTTTGAAGAGTGCAGCACCGCGATTAAAATCAAAGAATCGGCCGGCATGGTCTGGCCCCAGTACCTGCTGCTGCTGACCTCATTAATCTTGTGTTTCTTTATCCCGGATTCATTGAATCAAACCATATCCGATGCAGTCATTGCCATTGGCGGAGGACTTAGATGAGCAACGCTTTTTTACAGATTTCAAACGCCGAAAAAGTCAGTCGGGAGGCCATTCCCCACCTTTCCTTTGATGACTTCCGAAACCAGGCCCTGGAATTGGTCTCCAACGGGGGAAAAGTGGTCCAGTATTTTGCCTATCCGGACAAGGACAAGCTAAAACTGTTGGCTGTATTGCGAACCGATCAACTGGTTGTGGCCGGCTGTGATGCCCCGCAAACCTATACGTCTTTGACCCAAGAGAGCGAACCCTTTCATCTGTTTGAACGGGAAATGGCAGAGCAGTACGGTATCGATCCCCAGGACCATCCCTGGCTGAAAATGGTTCGCTACCACCCCAACTACTCAACAGACACAGCAGATGTATTCGGTAACGACTATGCCCAGGACATCCCGGGCAACTATCCCTACTACCAGGTGGAGGGCGAAGAGATCCACGAGGTTGCCGTGGGACCGGTCCACGCCGGGGTCATTGAGCCGGGGCATTTCCGATTCAACTGCATCGGGGAACGGGTGCTGCACCTGGAAATCCAGCTGGGGTATCAGCACCGGGGCATTGAACAGCAGTTGCTTGGGGTTCCGGCCAAACGGCTTCCCATCATTGGCGAAAACATTGCAGGCGATACCACCATCGGACACAGCCTGTGCATGGCCCAGAACCTGGAAGCGCTGACCGGGATTCAACCGGATCAGGGGGCCAACATCATCCGGACCATTGCCCTGGAACTGGAACGCCTGGCAAATCATATCGGTGATCTTGGGGCGCTAAGTGGTGATGTGGCATTTCTGCCCCCGGCCAACTATTTTGGCAGGATCAGAGGCGATTTTCTCAACCTGTCGCTCTTGATTTGCGGCAACCGGTTCGGCAAGGGCTTGGTCCGCCCCGGCGGGGTTCGTTTCCCCTTGTCCGAAGATATCCGCCAAGTGCTCAACGAACGTCTGACAGAACTTCGGCCCGAAGTCACCCATGTACTGGAACTTCTTTTCAACACACCCACTGTCCGGGCCCGGTTTGAGGGATGCGGGGCGGTGAGCCGTGAAGATGCCGATCATTTAGGGCTGGTCGGCCCTGCCGGCCGGGCCAGCGGGTTGGATTACGATGTCCGACGGTGTTTTCCCACAGAACACTACCCGCACATGGGTATACCGGAAAATAAAGAACCGACTGGAGATGTCTATGCCAGGGCCAAGGTCAGACATGACGAGATCCTGCAGTCCCTTCAAATCATAGAATCCCTGGCCGCCATTCCTGTGGAAACACAGTGTGTCAGCGAGGGAACCGTCAACGAACTGCCGGCCAATAGTTTTTCCGTGGCCCTGAACGAGGCCTGGCGCGGCGAGGTCTCCCATGCGATCCTGACCGATGAAAACGGCAAAATGTTAAGGTACAAAATCAAGGATCCCTCTTTTCACAACTGGAACGGGCTGGCCATGGCGCTCAGGGACACCGGGATATCTGATTTCCCCCTGAATAATAAGAGTTTTAATCTATCCTATTGTGGATTCGATCTTTAGAAAAGCGGAGAATATCATATGCTCAGTGTATTGAAAAACAGATTTGAACAAGGCTGCCGGACCAACCGGTACCCCGAAGAAAAGGTCAAGGTATTTCCCCGCTACCGAGGCAAACCCGTTATCCAGAATAATATCTCCGGGGCCACCCTTGAAGCCTGTGCCGCATCCTGTCCCCAGGACGCCATAGTGATAGACGATAGAAAAATAGACATGGGCCGGTGCGTCTTTTGCGGCACCTGTGAACAGACCTCCAACGGCCAGATCAAGTTCACCAACGACTACGAAATTGCAACATCAGAGCGCGCAGACCTGATCACGGAAGGTAATCTTCCTGCCCTGGCCGAACATGCCAAACAGCATTTTAAAAAACTGTTTGGCCGCTCTTTGCAATTGCGCCAGGTGTCTGCGGCCGGGTGCAATGCCTGCGAAGCCGATCTGAACGTACTGGCCACGCCCTTTTTTGACCTGGCCAGATTCGGCATCAACTTTGTCGCCTCCCCCCGTCATGCCGACGGCATTGTGGTCACAGGCCCCATATCCAGGAACATGAAAACCGCCCTGCTCCAGACCTACGAAGCGACCCCGGCACCCAAGGTGGTCATTGCCGTGGGCTCATGCACCATCAGCGGCGGTCCTTTCACCGGAAGCCCTGAAATCACCGAGGGCCTGGACAAAATCCTGCCGGTGGATCTGTTTATCCCGGGATGCCCGCCCCATCCCATGACCAACCTTCATGCACTGCTTTCCTTTTTTAAGTAATTTGAGATACGGGGAAGCCGACCGGTCTTCATCCAATGGTTTTCAAACGGTCTGGCTTTCCCTGCATACCGGCTTTTCCTTCCCCCTGCCCACACGCATCTGTCAATAATCATACTTTTATTGTTTCCCATGCAGTTAAGCGTTTTAAAACCCATGAACTGATCCTGTCTTTGATCTATGCCACCGTGCCTGCCCGAACGAGGGCAACCACAGAGGGATATCCCCTACAAAAAATGGCCGACAGTAAAATCAATCCCAAAAATGGATTCACTTGCTGTCCAGTTTTGGAGATGCTAATGTTATTGTTCTTCTCAAAGTCCATAAATGATGAACAAATATTTAACGCAATAGTTAGGAGTGCATCATGAAACACTTATTTAGAAAATGTCTATTGTCTTTTTCCGCGCTGATTTTCACCGCATTGTTGCTTTTCCCAGAATCGGCAGTTGCTGCTGAGTCAAAAAAGCCCGTGATCGTTTCATCAACCACACAGATTGCCGATTTTGCCCGGCAGGTGGTCGGGGACCAGGCCGTGGTTAAAAGCATACTGGCACCGGGGGCTGATCCCCATACCTACAATGTCACCCCCGATGACGTTCAGATTGTGCTCGGTGCCGATCTCTGCATCGAAAACGGGCTTCACCTGGAGGGTAAAAACTGGATGGCCACCCTGGCAAAGGATGCCCAAAAGCCTTTGGTTACGGCCACTAACGGGATCCAGGTTCTCAGCATCAGCGAAGGCGGCCAGTCTCTGCCCGACCCCCATGCCTGGTTTTCCCTGAAAAATGTCGCAGTATACATCAACAATATCACCCGGGCCGTCATTGAGCTGGATCCGGAGTACAAGGCGCACTACCAGGCCCGGGCCAAACTGTATCTTCAACAGTTGCGGGTCCTGGACGCCTGGATCCGGGCGCAGTTCAACACGATTCCTCCCCAGCGGCGGATTCTGGTAACCACCCACGATGCCTTCAACTATTTTTGCCGGGAATACAGATTCAATGAAAACAACGATTTTCTTTCCATTGCGCCTGTGGGATGGTCCACCGGTGCGGAAGTAGGGGCAGGTATTACCCCCGAGCGCCGACGCAAGGTGGTGGACTCCATCAAAGCCTCCGGTGCCCCGGCCATCTTTGTTGAAACCACCATCAACCCCAAACAGATCCGGCAGATCGCCAAGGAGACCGGCGTGAAAATCGGCGGAGAACTCTATTCCGACTCCATGGGCCCCAAAGACTCTGCAGGGGAAACCTATATCGGCATGATGCGCGAGAACACCCTGCTCATTGTCAATGCGTTAAAATAGGCGGTCATTATGCGTTTTGTCATCATCATTTTTATCTGGATTTTTTTTATCGGCGGACTGTGGGCATATACGGCAAACCGGGATGCGGCCCTGCCCGAAGGACCGGCCCAGGTGGCGGACCGGGAAGTGGTCACCCGGGACTTTGTTCTGGAGATCACGCCGGGGTTTTCCATTGAACATGATCCCTTTGCCCTGAACCTGGACGATGCGCCCCAGGCCCCGGACCTTGAGGTCCGCCTCAATGGCCGTGCCTTAACCATGGACGCAGAGGAGATCACCCGGGGAAAGGTCCTGCGCATCACAAAAGGCATAACCCCCACCCTCGGATTTAATGAAATATATGTCCAGGCCAGCCCCCCTGTCTCCGAAACGCATTTGGACCATGGGCTTCGGGTTCGGCTGCTGGACAACGGGGCAACCGTGACCGATCAGACGATCTGGGGGAGCCGGGGTGCCGTGGTGGCCGGAACGGTGACCTTTACCCTGGCTGCCGCCAAGGAGGATGACCATGACCATTGATAGTCCGTTTGCCATAGAAGTATCGCATCTCACTGTCAGTTACAATGCCAGGCCCGCGCTGCTGGATGTCAGTGTAAAAATAGAAAAAGACCGGCTGGTGGGTGTCATCGGTCCCAACGGTGCAGGCAAATCAACCTTTATCAAAGCGATTCTGGGATTTGTTAAACCGGATCTGGGGACGGTAATGATCAAAGGCATCCATGCGAAAAACGCCAAAGGCCAGGTGGCCTATGTCCCCCAGCGCGGTGCCGTGGACTGGGATTTTCCCATCACGGTCCGGGAAGTGGCCCTCATGGGACGATACCAGCAGATCGCCTGGCACAGTTCCCCTGGCAACAAAGACAGGGATGCCGCCATGCAGGCCCTGGAGATGGTGCGCATGGCCGACTTTGCCCACCGCCAGATCGGTGAGCTTTCCGGCGGCCAGCAGCAGCGGGTGTTCATGGCCCGGGCCCTGGCCCAGGGCAGCGACATCCTGTTGCTGGACGAACCCTTTGCAGGAGTGGATGCAGCCACCGAGCGGGCCATCCTGGATGTATTGGAGCGGGCCAAACAATCGGGAAAAACCCTGGTGGTGGTCCACCACGATCTCTCCACCGCCGCAGAATATTTTGACAAGCTGCTGCTCATCAAACAGCGCCTCTATGCCTATGGCGAACCGGATATTGTTCTCCAGGAAGACCTGCTCAGCCAGGTATATGAGGGCAGACTGAAAATTTTCAAGGACGTGATCAAAAAGGAGAGGCGCTGATGTTTGATCTTTTTATTGCCCCCCTGACAGAGACCTATTTTCAAAAAGCGCTGATCGGCGGTTCCATCGTAGCCATGGTGGCCGGTGTCGTCGGCTGCCTTGTGGTGTTACGGCGCATGGCCTTTTTGGGTGACGCCCTCTCCCATGCCATGATCGCCGGGGTTGCCGGCGGCTACCTGGTCATGAAGTTGTTCTTTGGGCTGGAGGCCCATGCCCCGGGCATGCTTTTGGGCTCCCTCATTGCGGCCGTGGCCACCGTGGCCCTCATATCCTTTGTCTCAAGGATCTCCCGGGTCAAGGAGGACACGGCCATCGGCATCATGTACACAGGCATCTTTGCTTTGGGCGTGGTAGCCGTTTCGATTTTCAGGCATTACATCCACATTGATCTGATGCATTTTATCATGGGGGACATTCTGGGGGTTGCAGATACGGATCTTTGGGTATCGGCCTTTGTGGCCGCAGGGGTTCTGACCGTCATCATCCTTTTTTTCAGGCATTTCCAACTCTCCACCTTTGATCCGATCATGGCCGCATCCATTGGCCTGCCCGTGGTGCTCCTGGATTACCTGTTTACCACCTGCGTCTCCCTGGTGGTGGTCTCGGCGGTGAGTATGGTGGGGGTCATTCTGGTGGTGGGTCTTCTGATCACACCGGCTGCTACCGCCTATCTTCTTTCAGATCGCCTGGACAAGATGATGATGCTGGCAGCCGTTTTCGGTGTCACGTCGGTCATTGGCGGGTTGTATCTGTGCGTCTGGCTGGACTCGGCCGGCGGCGGTGCCATCATGCTGTTTTGCACCCTGCAGTTCCTGGTGGTCCTGACGGTTGCACCCAAATACGGCCTGCTTGCCCGATGGCTGCGGCTGAGGAATCTTGTGCCCCAGCAGGTGGTGGAAGATGTGCTGACCACGGTGCTGCGAAATGAAAACCCCGCGCCTTTAAGCCTCATTCACAAATATGCAGGAGAGAAAAAAGGCCTGCAAAAAGCACTTCGTCGGATGATCCAGGACGGTTTGCTTCGCCACGAAGGCCAGGACTACGCCCTGACGGACAAGGGGGAAAAGGAGGCCGGCACCGTACTGCGGGCCCACCGTCTCTGGGAAACGTATCTTAAGAGCATCGGCACTCCGGAAACAGAAGTTCATGCCACGGCCCATCAACTGGAACATCTGGACCAGGCCCAGACCCTGGCCTACCTCGATAAAAAGCTGGGCAACCCCAAAACCGATCCCCACGGAAAAACAATTCCAGGAAAAGAGGCTGGGATTTAAGGGTTACGGAAATTTTAAAATCCACCAATAGGGCGCCGGATTTTTGCCTGGTTTCAAGGCGCGCCAATGGGAGCATATTGGAATATGTGCCCATTGGCGCAACGCGGAAACCAGGTAAAAAGACAAGCGATATGGTGGATTTTATTGTTTCCGTGGCCCTAAAAGTATTACGGCCGGGAAAGTCTCTTTCCCGGCCGTTTTTCCAAAAAGAATGAATCGAAAATCTATTCGCTGGCCCGTTCAACGTATTCCCGGGTCCGGGTATCAATCTTGATCAATTGGTCTTCATTTACAAACGGAGGCACCTGGACTTCAAAACCGGTTTCCACGGTGGCAGGTTTGGTGTCGCCCGTGGCCGTATCGCCTTTGGCCCAGGGTTCTGCGGCGGTGACGCGCAGGACCACGAAGTTGGGCAGTGTGACGCCGATGGGGTTCTGGTTGTGCAACAGCACGGTACACACGGTATTCTCCTTGAGCAGATCCACGTTCTCTCCGATCTGCTCCTTGGTCAGCATGATCTGATCGTAAGTGGTGGAATTCATAAACCACCAGCCGTCACGGTCTGAATAGAGGTATTCCATATCCGTTTCTTCCAGGTCAGCCTTTTCAAATTTGTCACCGGAACGGTAGGTGCGTTCAAACTGGGAACCTGTGATCATATTCTTAAGTTTGCATTTATACAGGGACTGCCCCTTGCCCGGCTTTTTAAACTCAAAACCGACAATCACATGGGGATCACCGTCAATCTCCAGTTTAAGCCCCTTTCTCAAATCGCTGGCTAAATACATCCAATCTCCTTAAATTTTAAAATGATAAAAGCGAACCCAATAAAACATATTCCGTCATTCTTGGCAAGCTCAGACCAAAAACAGCTTGCAATTTCCCCTTGTTTATAGGAAAATTCGTTGATTTAAATCTAATCTAATCATTGCAGGAAATACCCATGATCATTGTTATCGACTTTGGATCCCAGTTTAACCAACTGATCGCCCGGCGTGTCAGGGAAAATAATGTATACTGTCAGGTGGAACCTTCGGATATCCCCCTTGCTAAAATAAAGGAACTTTCCCCCACAGGCATCATTCTTTCCGGCGGACCCTCTTCCATCTACGAAGAGAACAGCCCGACCATCGACGCCGGCATTTTTGACCTGGACGTGCCCATTCTCGGCATCTGTTACGGCATGCAGTATATGGTACATACATTAGGGGGTACCATCGAACAAGCCAACAAAAGAGAGTATGGCTTTGCCGAGCTGCGAATCACTCCGGGCAACCCGCTGTTCAAGGAGATGGACGACAGCTTCCAGTGCTGGATGAGCCATGGAGACTCTGCCAAAGCACTGCCCGAAGGGTTCGAAATAACAGGTCAAACCGACAACACCCCCATTGCCGCCATCGCAAATTACAATAAAAAACTGTTTGGCCTTCAGTTCCATCCGGAAGTCGAGCACTCCGTTAACGGGGCTGCCATGATCCGCCATTTTCTGTTTGACGTGTGCGGATGCGATCAGAACTGGACCATGAAATCCTTCAGTGAAGGGGCCATTGCCCAGATCAAGGATGCGGTGGGAGACAAAAAAGTCATCATGGGCCTTTCCGGCGGGGTGGACTCCTCTGTGGCCGCCACACTGATCCATAAAGCCGTGGGGAAAAATCTGCACTGTATTTTCGTGGACAACGGGCTGTTACGACTGAACGAAAAAGAGCAGCTTGAGATCAGCCTTCTGGCTAATCTGGACATGAACATCAAGTTTGTGGATGCCCAGGACAAATTCTTAACCGCACTGGCCGGGGTGACGGACCCTGAACAGAAAAGAAAAATCATCGGTAAACTTTTCATTGAGGTGTTTGACGCCGAGGCCAAAAAGGTCGAAGGTGCACAATTCCTTGGCCAGGGCACCTTGTATCCGGATATTATTGAATCCAAATCCGCATTTGGCGGTCCCACCTCGGTCATCAAATCCCACCACAATGTAGGCGGCCTGCCCGAAGAGATGAACTTGAAGCTTGTGGAACCCCTGCAATTGCTGTTCAAGGATGAGGTCAGAAAACTGGGCCTTGAACTGGGCATCCACGAGGATCTGATCTGGCGCCAGCCCTTCCCGGGCCCCGGACTTGCCATACGCATCCTGGGCGACATCACCCGGGAGCGCCTGGATATTCTTCGCAAGGCCGATGACATTCTTCTCCAGGAGATCAAACAGGCCGGCCTTTACAGAAAACTGTGGCAGTCCTTTGCGGTGCTTCTGCCCATCAAAAGTGTGGGGGTCATGGGGGATAAACGGACCTTTGCCAATTGCCTGGCCATTCGTGCGGTTACATCCAATGACGCCATGACGGCGGACTGGGCCAAGCTGCCCCACGACCTGTTGGGAAAAATTTCCAATCGCATTATCAATGAAGTGGACAAGGTAAACCGCGTGGTCTTTGACATCACCTCAAAACCGCCCGGCACCATTGAATGGGAATAACAGCCATGGGCTGATCTGACATATCAACTGCCAGACTTAAGCCCACAATGAAACATGAAAGTTACTCAGCAACTTATTGGTACTTTCATATAGCGGCCACGGGCCGACCTGACATATCGTCTGCCAGGCTTCGGCCCACAACGAAAATCGAAAGAACTCAATGGCTTATTGAGACCTTTCATATAAAAAACTGCCATGGGCTGGACGATCTGAACCAGGACGTTCAGCCCACAACACAAAAAAGAAAATACGGGCACCAATCAGTTATGAGCGAAAACAGACTCGGGGATTACCTCAATCCAGAGGATGATCAGGCATTTGAGGACGATGGGGCAGGCATTGGGGGCTCGATTTTTCAGCAGGAAGCCAACACCCTTAAAATTGAAAAACTATCCCAGCGGGTGACGATCATTTCCGTGATCATCCCCTGCATCATTATCGCCATTTTAACCTTTGTTTATCTCGATATCACTGAAAAAGTAGTGGACGTGGACCAGACCCAGGCAGACCATATGGAACAGGTATCACAGGCCATTGACATTAAGCTCAATGCCTTGGATGTCAGGATCGCCAAAGCCACCCACGAGCTGGATGAAAAGCTGACAGCCATTGAAACCAAACGCCAGGCCCTTGAAAATCAGACCGCAAAAATGTCGGCGGCCAAAGTGGATCTCAAGGCCATGGAAGCAGCCCTTGGCAAGTTGGATAAACGGATCAAGACCAATGCCGATCAGGACAAATCCACCCTGGCCGCCACCGAACGTATCAACCAACAGCTTTTAGCCGCCATCGATAAAAACAATTCAGATGTCAAAGCCGTCTCCGGGCAGATCAAAAAGGAATTTCGCCTGTTTAAGGAGGAATTTGACGCAAGACTGCTTGAATTGTCCGCCTATGAACAACGCATTGCGCAGCTGACGAAGGATACAAATCTGCTGGGCAAACAACTGGAAAAATTGAAAAAAGAGACGGCCGCATCCATGGACAAAAAAATGGGGCTGCTCAAACAGGATCTTGAAAAACGCATTGCCGCGGTGCAAAAACGCGCGGATGCAGCCCATTCTGCAGCGAAAAAGGCTGCAGCCACGGCGGAGGCTGCAAAATCGACACCCCAGCCCCAAGCAACAACATCGCCTAAAGCGTCCACCTCCCCCCCAACATCCGCCCCAAAACCACAAACACCGGATGTGCCGATTCACAAAGTGCCGGGCACCGTGGGTATTTCAGAGCAGGATCTGTCCCAATAACGGCCATGGGCACGCCCGGCCAAGCCACAGGAGTCTTGCCGTTCCAAAGACCACCCAACAATTTAAAACCTACGGAAAATTTTTTATAAAACATGAGCCATGCCCCACCTTCCAGCCCGAGAATCCGTGAAGAGCACCTCCTGATTCATCATCGCCTGGATTTTTCTGCGGCGTATATGGGGGTTAAATATATAAGCGAGCATGCAGCGGATTATCCGTTCACGATTACCCGGCACACCCTGGATGCGCTGCTTGCCGTATTTGACACCACCCGGTTTAAAAAGGCCAAACAAGCCTTTTTTCTATACCATGAAGCCGCCTGCACCCTGGTGGAGATGTGCAGAACAATGGAGAACGATATTTCCCGAACCATTGTACCGGACCTTATGTCGCTTCTCATGAAAAGTTCAGGCAACCTGCTTCGGGCATTAAGCCAGGCCCTTGGCCGGTTGGCGGATAATCGGCCCGCACGGAATGTCCCCGCTCTTCCCGACAATATCATGCCTTTGGACATCAATTTTGCCGGCCTTGCCGAAAGATTCACCCCCCCGGGTCAAAAATCGCCGGCCAACGGGCAATGGGCCTGGAAAGGCAGAAGCCTGATATTCCAAACAGAAACAACGATCCTGGGCGTAGTCAAATTTGCCACATCCCCGGGCAATGTCCATGAAATCCACCAGGAAGCGTCATGGATGGACTGGTTCGCCCAAAACGGCATCGATTCTGATACCCGTGTCCCCGAGCCGGTCCGTCTCCAGGGAAACGATCTATTCAAAATCACGGATGAACTGCCCCCGGGAGGACCGGATGGCCTGTATGGTCCGGTCTGCATCATCTTCATCCCCTGCCCGGGGTATTACGAATACCCCAATGTAAAAGATGCGGATCAGGAACGTATTAAATCATCGTTTTTCAAATCCGCTTTTGCCTTGGGCAAACTATCATCTCTGGGGATTTACCATACCGCATTGATCCCATTATTTCATAACCGGGTTCAGCAAAATCGAAGAAACGACAACGGCAGATATTTATGGGAACATGCCGGGCGCCTGGATCAGTGGCTGGACTCAAGCCGGTTCCCCAACTTTGCCGCATCCGGTTTGCGGGATTTCGAGCATATTGCCTGCCAGGCAAAGCCGCTGGACCTTGGGCATTATACCGGGGAATATCTGCTCAGTTTTATCATGGTGGCCGGTTCCTGTTTCAGAAATAAAGCCCCCCACCGGCGGGGCACAGACGGCACCCGCCCCCATGTGGACACCCGGGATCTTTTTTGCCCGGATCTGTTTGAGTCGCTTTTAACCGGGGTGTGTGAGTACTATTTCAAAGGGTTAACCCAATGTGAGTCCTTTGATCCAGAACCCTTTAACGTCCCTGGACTTGTCCAGCAACTCATTGAAAAAATGGGAATGGATGAACATATGCAGGAAGCATTAAGGGTACAGGATCAGCTATCCATGAACGATGATCAGTTTAAGCAGTTCCTGGCGGCGCGGGGCGTGACCCGCATACCGGTCAAAGGAGAAGAAGAGATTACGTTGTTTACCGGCCCCCATCTCGGCGACTTCAATCAGGCCATATCCATACCTGAACTCATTGAATTTTTGTTCAAATTTTCCGCATACTGCGTATCCACCTGTTTTTTAAAACAGCATCACCGCACACGCAGTTTATCCCCGGGATGAATGACATGGCGTTTTGACAGCTTATTGAGTTGAAGTAATTTGTACAGGGAGATCTGATATTTTCCTGCAATAATTGAAAGGTTTTCCCCGGATTTTACCAGATGGTATTTTCCGGAAGATCTCTTTTTTTGGGGCAGGGTTTTATAAAGGGCGGCAAATTTTTTCTGAAAATCCTTATGTGTCCCTTCGGGCACAAGGAGTGTGGCTGCGCCCCCGCCCAGATAATACCCCCGAAGCTGGGGGTTATAATCCTTAATGGTCTTAAATGAGATGCCGCAGGCCTTGGCGACCATGGCCAAAGGCACATCATTTTTGGGGGACAGTTTGATTTCATCAAAAGTAAACACCGGATAAAGATCCTGGGGTTCAAGGTGAAATCCATACTGTTCCGGATTGGACATAATCAACTTGACTGCAACCATCTTCAGGATATACCGCTGGGTCTCCAAGGGCAGGTAAAGGGAGAAAAAGTCCTGGGTATCCTGGAGTGACATGGCCTTGCTCAGACCATACTCTCCCATGTTGTATGCGGACATGGCCAGCAGGTATGAGCCAAACCGGGAATGAAGATCCTTAAGATAGCGGCAGGCCGCCCGGGTGGCGGCAAACATATTCCGGCGTTCGTCGACTTTTGAATCAATGCGCAATCCGTATCGTTTACCTGTGCTTGAAATGAACTGCCAGTATCCAACTGCTCCCTTGGGGGATTCGCCGTAGGACAGAAGCGCGCTTTCCACGATGGGCAGATATTTTAAATCCAGGGGCAGTTTTTCCTTTTTCAATATGCGTTCAATGTGAGGAAACCACCGGTGGGCACGTTTAAGCCACAGCATCACCTGGGGCCGGTTCCATACGGCCAGCATCATCTCTTTTTCAAGGCGCTCCCTGACCTCGGGGTCCGTAAAGGGTATTTTTTCTCCGCAAAGACGCAGATCTCCCGAGAAACGGACGGTTTCCACCAGGGTGGGAATGTGGGTCTTTACACTGGACGGTTCCGATGTTGCCGGGTTTGATTTTATTGATTCCGGTGCCGACGGTTCAGAGTTTGGCAGTTCGATCTTGATCAATTGAGATTTTATCGGTTTGGAATTGACGGGTTCGAATTTTTCTTGTGCCGCCACGGTTAAGGGTACGGCAAGTATGACCAGAAAGACTGTGAAAATAAGAAATGGTTTCATAATATCCGTGCTGTTGTGTGGGGGTTAAGCGCTTAGCTTCCCGAACATTGTGACGCCGGGAATGGTGAAGCCGATCGGAAAAATTAAGGGATATCATCGCATGTCATAATTCAAAAATCAAGACTGGGTAAATTGTATTTTTTCATGTTAATCCTGTAACTTCCACACAGTGCAATGGATCTATTTTCAATGAATGTGCCGGGTGTTTTCAAATGCCAAGTAATATGTCATAATGGCAGATCTAAATTTTAATGGTCCTTATTTTGACAAGTATTGGAGAAATGACTTAAAAACGGTTGATATCTTGATTCCCTTTATAAAAAATTTGGCCCGGCAGGCAGGAAAGATCTGTCTTGAAGGTCAAAAAAATTTGACTGCCCATGACCTTGAATTCAAATCCGCAAAGGATATTGTCACCGAAACCGATAAAAACGTTGAAGCGTTTCTGGTCAACGCCATCCTTGAACGCTATCCGGACCACGGCGTACTCGGAGAAGAGTACGGGACTGTTCAGGCAAACAGCCGATTCAGATGGATTATTGATCCCATCGACGGCACCACATCGTTTGTCCACCGGCTGCCTTTTTACAGTATCAGCATCGCCCTTGAAAACGCAGGCGAATTAGTGCTTGGTCTGGTCTATGCCCCGGTAACAGGTCAGTTGTTTTATGCTGAAAAAGGCCGTGGCGCATTCATGAATGACACCCCGATCCATGTCTCGGACACCCAAACACTTGACAATGCGGTCATGGCAACGGGGTTTGCCTGCCTGAGGGCCGGCCTTGAAACCAATAATCTGCCGATTTTCAATGAACTTGTGCCTAAACTTCGGGACGTCCGTCGTTTTGGTTCGGCAGCGTTGGACCTTTGTTACACGGCGTTAGGCTGCCTGGACGGATTCTGGGAAATGCAGCTCAATATTTATGATATTGCCGCAGGAACGGTTATTTTAAAGGAAGCAGGCGGTGTGGTCACCGATTTCACCGGTGGCGGGCAATTTCCGGAAAAAGGCGTTGCCGCCACAAACAAATGCCTGCACAATGAACTGGTCCGGATTCTGACAAACTTTTGCGTTGTATAAAACCACAATACCTTTTAATGCACCTATGAACTATATTTTCGCTTTAATATTTATTTTGACTCTGGCAGCCGGCGGCGCCTTTGGATATTACAATCAGTACACCTGGATCGGCTACGTCTTTGCCTTTGCCGTCAGCGGATTTATCGGCTCCAGTATCATTGCACTACTGTTTTCATATCTCTATCTTTTCCAAAAAGATAGTGCGGATCAAACGCCCGTGCCACCGGAAAGAACCATCAACCTTCAACAGGAAATCAAGAAAATAGAAAAATGAATATCCAGTGGTTTCCCGGCCATATGCTGGAGACAAAAAATCAGCTCAAAGGTGCCATTGCCAAGGTGGATGCCCTTTTTGAGGTGGTGGATGCAAGGCTGCCATTGTCCAGCTCAAACCCTTTTTTAGAGCGGATTGCCACGGGCAAAAACAGGATGAAAGTACTAAATAAGGCGGACATTGCCGATCCTGCCCAGACCCAGGCCTGGTTGGACTATTTCAAAGAAGAGATGAACCTGACGGCCACAGCCATCTGCGGCACCCGCCGGCAGGAGGCGTCAGAGGCCTTGCAAACGCTTGTGTCCCAGGTGGACCGGAACAAGGCCAGAAAAGCAAAGGTCATGGTGGTGGGGATTCCCAACACCGGAAAATCCACGATTTTGAACACCCTGGCCGGCAGAAAAGTGGCAAAGACAGGGAATGTTCCGGCAATTACCCGCCACCAGCAGCGCACCAGCCTGAAAGGCAATATTGATCTTTACGATACGCCGGGTATCCTGTGGCCGGTTATTGAACCCCGGCAGCGCGGACTTGCCCTGGCTGTATCCGGGGCCATCAGTGACACGGCCGTTGACTACCATGAAATCGCCCATTTTGCGGCTCAATTTTTACTGGAAAGATATCCGGATTGTCTCGTTGCGCGTTACCCGTTTTTAAATTCACTGCCCGAAGATGCCCAAAGCCTTATTGAATCGGTGGGCGAGGCCCGCGGATGCCTGAAAAAAGGCGGATATGTCGATTTTCAAAAGGCATCACAACTTATTATCAGAGATCTTAGATCCGGCAGGCTTGGCCGGATCAGTTTTGAAACACCAAAGGATATAAATTCAGACCATGATACAAATGAATAAATCAACCTACAGACTCGGGGCGTTACTTGTTCTTGCAGCGCTTTTGTATTTTGCACCGCTTTGCCACGCGCAAATTACCGAACTGACCTTCCAAAAGGAGCAGGCCCAACAATGTGTTGCCATTGTCAATGCCCTTGAACGGGATCATTTTACCGGGAAAAAAATGGATGGGAATATGTCCGCCATGGTGTTTGACCGGTACATAAAATCCCTGGATCCGGGCAGACATCTTCTGACCCAAAAAGATCTGAATGCGTATCAACCGCTGAAACATCTGATGTACAAATACCTGAAAACCGGCAACCTTGTACCGGCCTATGAAATTTTTAACCTTTACCAGTCCCGCAGCGCACAGCGCCTTGAATATATCCTTGAACTTGCCAAATCCTGGCAGACCCAAATTGACTTCTCCCAAAATGACACCCTTGTCATTGACTATGAGCATAAACCCTTTATCCAGGATATGTCAGGCCTTAAACCACTTTGGAAAAAAGAGCTGAAAAACCATATCATTAATTTAAAAATAGACAAAAAGTCGGATGATGAAATTTCCGAAACCCTGGAAAAAATTTATTCCAACCGCCTGTCCCGCCTGTCCCAGACACAGTCCCGGGATGTCTTCCAGATTTTTATGAATGCGGTCACCATGTCCTTTGATCCCCATTCCCAATATTTTGCCCCGCGGCTTTCCGAAGATTTTGATATCCATATGAAACTGAGTTTAGAGGGCATCGGGGCAGTGCTTCAAAACGAATATGAATACACAAAAGTGGTCCGGCTTATTCCCAAAGGGCCTGCGGACAAATCCCAGAAGCTTGCCCCCGGGGACAAAATAATCGGTGTGGGCCAGGGTCAGGATGGAGAGATCAAGGACACAATCGGCCAGCGCATTGATGATGTGGTCAAACAGATTCGCGGGCCCAAGGATACCTTTGTGCGCCTGAAAATTATTCCCGCCAGAAAATCCAATGTCACCGCCACCATCAGCATTAAACGCGACAAAGTTAAACTTGAGGAGCAGTCTGCCCAGAAAAAGGTGGTCAATGTCACCTCAAACGACAAAAAATATAAGCTGGGCATCATTGAAATCCCCAATTTTTACATAGATTTTGACGCCTATCACCGGGGTGATCCGGATTATAAGAGCACCACACGCGACGTAACAAGACTGCTGACCGAACTGAAAAAAGAGAAGATAGACGGGTTGATTGTGGATCTCAGGGACAATGGCGGCGGTTCTTTGAAAGAAGCCAATGATTTGACCGGGCTCTTCCTTAAATATGGACCTACGGTGCAGGTGAAAACAAAATTCAGGGTATCGCGCCTGTATGATGAAGACCCCAAAATTGCTTACACCGGACCGCTCATGGTGCTGATCAACAGGATGAGCGCATCGGCCAGTGAAATTTTTGCCGGGGCCATCAAAGATTATCACCGGGGCCTGATTGTGGGCACCCGAAGTTTCGGCAAGGGTACGGTTCAGGAACTCAAACCCTTGGGAGAAGGACGATTGAAGATGACCTCCGCCAAATTCTACCGGGTTTCCGGTAAAAGCACCCAGCACAAAGGCGTTGAACCCGACATCTGGTTTCCCCAGATTTACAGAACCAAAAACACCGGGGAAAGTGCCCTTGACGGGGCACTTCTCTGGGACCACATTGATGCCACCCGTTATTCGGCATACGCGTCTTTGCAGCCCATGATCAAACCCCTGGATGACGCCTATAAGAAACGGGCAGAAGACTCTTTCGGCATTAAATATCTCAGCCGCCGCATTCAATTGGCAGAATCATTGAGCGACCAAAAGACGCTCTCCTTGAATCTTACGAAACGCTTGGAAACAGATAGCGCATTTAACCAGGAAGAGCTGGCCCTGGAAAACAATTACCGGAGACAAAAAGGGGAAGAACCCCTGGCAAGCCTGGAGGACATTGACCCGGAAAAAGAAGAGATCAAG
Source organism: uncultured Desulfobacter sp. (assembly GCF_963666675.1). Taxonomy (NCBI): domain Bacteria; kingdom Pseudomonadati; phylum Thermodesulfobacteriota; class Desulfobacteria; order Desulfobacterales; family Desulfobacteraceae; genus Desulfobacter; species uncultured Desulfobacter sp. The sequence goes on from NZ_OY762929.1 coordinate 3,921,348, forward strand.
GAGATCCTGACGGATCAGGCCGAATACATTGCTGCAGATTTTATTACCTTAAGCCGCAAAATCGGATATACATGGCAGTAACACAACTGATATAAAGGCATGACCATAAACAAAAAAGGCGTACTGCGCATTGCTCTGTTTTTTGCGGTTACCCTAATCGCCTGCGCAGTCGCTTTGTGTTTTGCCGTCACCCCGGTGCTGAACACCGAAGAGGTCAAAACGCGTCTGACCCATATGTTGCATGAGAACACCGGCATTGACGTCCGGTTTAATCAGTTAGCACTTACCCTCACCCCCCTGCCCGGTGTCAGTATTACAGGTATATCAGCACAGATTGATCCCAAAACCCGGGTGACAATCAACAGCGCACAGGTGGAACTGGCACCGGTTCAGCTGCTCAAATGCAAAGCCGCCGTCAGGCGCATCACCATTCACTCCCCTGAACTGACCAGGATAAAGGCGGGCACCGGGCAACATCAGACCACGGTACCACCGGATCTGACCGCATCCTTGCAAATTGAATTTAACCGCCTGCTGGATATTCCCTTCGCAGACCCGGAACATCTGGATATAGTTATAACCGATGCCCGGTCAGACCATTTTGGCGCCATGGACTGCCGGATTCAAACGGCACCCCGGACCCGGACCATAACCATCGCAGCGCAGATATCAAATTTTGGGATTAAAACAGATCGTATTCCACAACTTGAATCCGCAATCAAGGGTCGCATCACAGATCTTAAGATACCCAAGCTGTCGTTGGCGTGCCGTCATGATGAAAACACCCTGCTTGCCGGCAATTTGAAACTCACATCCCTTGAGGCCCATCTTAAAGCCCCCAAGGCGCACCCCATTGACGCAAAGAACTTTGACCTTGAATTTGACCTGTCAAAAGAGAAGGTCACCGCGCACCTTGCGCCGTTGGAACTGGTTTATCCCAAAGGTGAGGTCGGCATAGATGTATCCCTTTCTTTGGGGAAACCATCGTCAATTATGGAATTTACCTGCAAACAGATTGATATCGGCCAGGCAAGAGCTGTGTGTCTTCCGCTGCTTGACGGACTTGAAACATCTGAAATCCTGTTTGACATACTCAGGGCAGGGACGGCCCAAAACGTAACAGTCGGATTTAAAAGCAAGAAAATCCAGGATCTGTTCAAAACAAAAGCCCTTTTTATTGACGGGTCTTCGAAAGCGGCCACGGTTAAAATCCCCGGGGTGCCGGTCATTGTCCACAATGCGGCAGGCAGTGCCGAGATGAAAGACGGGGTGCTGCGCATTCACCCCGAAGGCGGCCATGTGGGAAAAACCCATATTACCGGGGGCGACCTTGACATAGATCTGAATCACCATCATACCGTCCCCTTTTCAGGGACTTTCCCTTTGAAGGTGGATCTATCAGAACTTCCGGCAACCCTTTCCGCCCTTTTGCCGAATACAACCCTTGCCCGGGAGATGTCAAAAATATCGATCCTAACCGGCCGGGTGGATGCGGTGCTTGAGCTCAATTATACCCAGGCCCACAAAGATCTGGGGGTCAAAGTAACCGCAAAAAATCTCCGGGCAAAGGGAAACTACCAACGGCTCCCCCTGCCCATGCGTATCACCGGCGGTACTTTTCTGTTTGACAAGGACAAAGTCAATCTGAAAAATATCTCGGGTGCCATAGGAAAAAGCAGGATATCAAACCTTACTGCGGATATGGACACCAGGGGAAGTGTTCCCATGCATATAAAAAGCATGGCCGCAAATATTTTTCTGGCAGAGACTGCCACCTTAGGCGATCTTTTCCCCGACGCCAAAAAAAAACTTGGCCTGGTTCAAAACGTTTCCGGGACCATGGAAATTGAGGACCTAAGGATTGAAGGGCCGATGTTTTCGCCCTCTCTGTGGCAGGGTCACATAAGCGGTCAAATGAACAACATAGCGGTTATATTTCAAGACAATGCCAAAGGGATATCTGATCTTTTCTGCAACTTCATCTACAATTTCGACCCCACATCCGAAGCAATAACGATGTCTGACATCAAGTCCAAGGTGACAGAAATCTCGTGGCTCGAAAAAGCCGTTTCGCCGGACTATATCCAAAGTATTGTTATGCCCCTGACATTGACCCAGGCACAATTTGTAAAACAGCCGGATGATTACCTGTTCCAGGGCCGGTTGCTCACACCATCAGAGACACAGATCTCTTTCACGGCGGACGGCCCTGCCCTGGACAAAATGAGCCCGTCAAAAATACAGATCGTTGATGGGGAACGTTCCCATGCGGATGTGACCGTTTACAAGCAACCGGATATGCCCCGGATGGATTTTTCAGGGAAACTGGATAAGGCGACCCTGGAAAAATTGTTTTACCCGGATTCGTATCTGTACAGAAAACTTCAGGCGGTGACCGAAGATAAACCCGTTACCGTGTCAACGGATACGCCGGACAGTATCAGCATCACGGCAGACACGCTTCATATCGATCCGCTCTTGGCTCCAAAACAAAACGATACATCTGCCGCCAGCCGCCCCCTGGTAAAACAAAAACAAATCTTTTTAAACATAAACACATTGGGTTATGGCCAACGTGTATACCAACAAGTTAAAGCCAAAGTAACGGTCAACCATCCGGTCATGGATGTAGATATTTCCCATGCGCTTTTTTGCAACCTGGACCTTTCCGGCAAAATCACCATTGATCACGCCGGGGATAAACCAAAGGTTTCAACCCACATTCTATTAAATGCGGATCAGAAAAAAGATGTGGCCCTTTCAATCGGCTGCCTGACGGGCAGTGAAAGTGTTATCAAAGGCAACTATACACTGGGCGGAGAGCTTTCCGGCGCTGCTCCGACGTTGACCCAGGTACAATTCAAACAAAACGGGCACCTTACGTTCAAGGCCGAGTCCGGCCGTATATTTAAAGCCACACTGCTTTCAAGGCTTTTATCAATGCTCAACATCTTAGGAGATACGGATTTGCAGCAGCAGGGCTTCGGATTTAAGACGTTTACAGCCGATGCGAAGGTAAAAGATAGCGTGGTACATATCAAAAACGCCTTTATTGACGCCGACAATATGGCCATCATTGCCGAAGGGTGGGCTGATCCGCTCAATGATGCCCTGGATATCACCTTTCTGGTGGCCCCGTTTAAAACCATTGATACCATCATCAAACATATTCCCATTGTAAATACGATTCTAAACGGTCGCCTTGTCTCTTTGCCGGCCAGGGCCTATGGAAAAATTTCAGATCCCACGGTAATCCCCCTTCATCCGTCCGCAGTGGGCAAAGGATTGCTGAACCTGCTCGGGGATCTGATCAAAACACCCGGTCGCCTGATCGACGAGATCAAAGAAGATGACAAATAACCCGGACATCTTTTCACAAAAATTTAACGTGCCCTATTCCGCCTTGTCCATTGGCGGAAGGATTAAGCTGGACTGGCTTTTAAACATATTCCAGGATGCAGCGGCAGCCCAGTGCCACAGGTTAGGGATTTCCGGGTTTGAAATGGCCCAAAAGGGTCTTAAATGGGTGGTGGTCCAATACCGGATACAGATTCACACCCCCATTGACTGGATGATGCCCCTGGTTGTCCAGACATGGCGCGCCCCCTGGAAGAACCTATATGAAATAAGGCATTTCAGGCTGATGACAGAGCAGCAAGATTCCCGGAAAGCATCCTCTCCTCTGGTGACCGCCTCAAGTACATGGATATTGATAAAGGCCGCGAACAACAGGCCGGTGAGGCTGGCCCCACATATGCCGGCGCCTTTAATGACCGATCCTGCCCAAGCGTCGTTCAAGCGAATCAAACCTGCTGCACATCTCGCCCATGTTGATCATGAATGCAGCTTTCCCGTTCATTTCCTGGATCTGGATCTAAACGAGCACGTCAATAACCCGGTGTATGTCAGATGGGCGGTGGAATCCCTACCGGACAAGTTAAACTTTGAATATACCCCGGTCACACTTGACGTGGTCTATCAAAAAGAGGCCCTGCCGTCAGATACCGTATTAAGCCGAATTTCAATCCATGTTGACAATGGGAGGTTGTTCACCGACCATGTCATTGTCCGGCAAACATCACATGAACCCCTGGCCCACTTAATGATCGCGTGGGAAAAAATAGACCGTCAAAGCCTGTTTCATCGGCCAACCACGGACTGACCTGGACAATAGATCCCAGGCGCACCACACAACAAAACAATAATTTAACAACGCACTGGAACTATCATAGGAAACATGACCGTTGAAAACGCATACAGGAAGGCTTTGGGGTATCTGTCAAAAGCGCCGAAAACCATCCATCAGATGAAAAAATATCTAGCAGGTAAAGGGTATACCATGGACATTATCGAACAGGTTATTGTACAATTGACGGATTTTAATTATCTGGATGACAAAGCCTTTGCACACCAGTTCATTGAAAGTCGGATTCGCTACAAACCCAAATCCGTATTTGCCCTTGAATTTGAACTGCGAAAGAAGGGCATTGACCCAGCCCTTGCCCGGGAATTGTTGGCTGAATATAACGATGCGGACCTGGCATTGAAAGCCGTTGGGCCTAAAAAGCAGGCCTGGGCCAAACTGGATGAATCTGAATGCAAAAAAAAAATAATGAACTTTTTGCGTTACAGAGGATTTGACTACAATGCGTATCAGACCGTATGGCAGGCATTTCAAAGAGAAGCTCAGGGAAATAGACACCCATAACTAAATATTTTTTTACTCAATATAACACCTTATTTACACAATTATTGCTAAATAAATTTCACAATATCGAAAAAGTTTTCTATTGCGCTGAATAAAACATATTGGGGATTTTCCTGATTTCTTCGCGATTATCGCCCCTTAGGACTCAATTCACAAAATGGCAACATCAACAAGAAATATGGCATAAATATTGCTGAATTTATTCAGTGGCAGATTAGGCAAAAGGCGGTTTTTAACACAGACAGTTAAGGATTTACTTATGGTTGGAAGAAAAAGGACCATTGAGCGTAGGAAAAACAAACGATACAAAGCGGTGGAAGGTGCCTATGCAGCCATCAGCCCCAACTCCAACAAAATTGGTCAAATCATTGACATCAGCATGGGTGGGCTGTGCTTCAAATACATAAACACCGACAACAAATCAGAAGAACCCGTCAATAGAAATCAGGAATCTATTTTCTTGAGCAGTATGGGGTATTATGTCGGCGACCTTCCCTTCCAAACCGTTGCCGATTATGAAATAACGGATGCACCCTCGTTTAGTTCAATGGAAGTCAGAAAGCGCCATATCAAATTTACCGACCTTTCATTCAAACAACTCTTTGATCTTGACTATTATCTGAAAAACAATGTGTCGGAGCCGATAAAAACGCTCCAAAGTCAAAATAAATCCTGAAGCGTTGTTTATCGGCACAAACGAGATAACCGGTATCCTACCTTTTATCTCTCTATTTTGAATATCAATTAATAATATCCGTATTTATCCGTATTTCAGCTTTCTCTTTCCGGGCCGCCAGCCATTGGGCATAATAATCTTGTTGTTTTCGGGCCTCAAGTTGGGTTTTAACCTTGTCAAGGTTTTCCGCAACGGCAGTTGCATCAGGCGCCTGCTTATCCCTTAATCCAATAATATAAAATTTCCCTGAAACCTCAAGCGCTTGACCATAGACAGGCTTTTTTTCATCAAGCGTAAAGGCTGCTTGTGCAATCGGCTCGGATCCGGTGATACCGGGAACCGGTTCATTGCGGGTGAACATCCCGCTGGATTCAACCGTAAGCCGGCTGTCACCTGCTATTTTTTCAAGACTTGGATCATCGCCTGCTTTTTCAAGCATTGATTCCGCAGCTTTCTTTGCGGCCTGCTTTTTCATATCGGCCGTTAATGTAACGGCAATTTCACTTTTCACATCGTCATAGGCACGCAGCGTCGGCTCTATTTTTTCAGACACCTGCATCAGGTAATAATCATTGCCGATTTTCTTGACTTCACTGATTTCATTATCAACCAGGGAAAAAGCAGTGGCAGCGAACGTACCGGGATCTGAAATGTTCAGCCCTTTAAGTTCTGTTCCCAAGGCCGTAAAAGCAGGTGTCGTTACAGTCTGCTTGGCTGCAACCAGGGCCACCTGTTCAAAGGCGTCTCCGTCAAGCACGGCATCGTAGGCTTCTTCAGCTTTATTATATGCTAAATCCTGTAGCTGACTTGCCGCAAGCTCCTTTTGAATCTGTATTTTGGCAGTCTCAAAAGGCGTCACGGTTTCAGGCGTTTTATCCGTTACCTTAATGATGTGCCAGCCGAAACGGGTTCTGACAGGTTGTGAGACATCACCTGGTTTCATGGCAAATGCGGCATCCGCAAAGGGTTTTACCATGCTATTCCTGCCAAACCGTCCCAGATACCCACCGCTTGCGGCAGACGGCCCCTGGGAATATGCCTTGGCAAGCTCAGCAAAATCTACGGAATTGACAGCTTTTTCATAAACGCTCATCGCCTCTTCTTTTGCCTTGGCCACGGTCTGCCCATCTGCATTTTCATCCACCCTGATCAGGATATGACTGGCTTCAACCTGCTCGGGTGTGGTAAATTGCGCCTGATTTTGATCATAAAAATCGCGAACAGAAGCGTCATCAATCTTAACCTGATTTTCAAAGTCCTTTGGTGCAAATACAAGGAATGCCACTTTACGTTTGGGCTCGGACATGTACAGGTCATGATGTGCGTCATACTGCGCACGAATCTGGTCTTCTTCTGCCAAAATATCAGAAAATGAGTCCGGATCAATTACAACATAGTCAATACCAACCTTTGTATTGTTAAATGAATACCAGGCCTGGGCTTCTTGATCACCTACAGTGATACCATTGGCCACCATGCGCTGGAGTTTGGAGTTTCTGATGGTGTTGCGCTGTGCCGCTTCAAAGGTTTCAGGGCTCATACCGTTCTGGGCAAGCACACGCTTGTACAGATCCATATCAAACACACCGTCCTTTTGAAATGCCTTGATGGACAGCAGACTTTGTTTAAGCTCCTCGTCGGTCACCACAATTTCTAACTTCCGGGCCTCAATCTCCAGAATTTTTTGATCAATCAAACCGTCCACGGCATACTGCTTAACATTCATTGATTTTATCAAGTCATCATTCAAGGCGTTTCCGAACTGCTGTTGAAGACGCTGAATCATACGCTGATACGCATCGCGGTATTCTGCAAACGTAATAGTCTGATCATTGACTCTGGCCACCTGGTTGCGCTTGTTGGCGTTCATACTGCCGACGCCTAAAAATACAAACACAATAATAATGATACCCAGAAAAAACTTGATAATCCAATTTCCCGTATTTTCCCGAAGATAACGCAGCATTCTTGTATAACTCCTTGACCCTGTTTTTGTTAACTTAAAATAGTCGCTTTGGGGATGGCCTTAATCTATTCGTGATTGTTGCTAAGTAAGATCTGTCCGGCCTGGACAAATCTTATTTTTTTTCTTGAGGGCTAAACCTTGGTGTTGATAGATCAGACCAGCCCATGGCCTGTCATAATAATATAAAAAACGTGAAATAATATCGTTTCACACCAATGCGTGTCAATAAATATTCTAAATTCTAATCTGCAACCTTCATGCAACATATAATTTTTATAATTCGGCAATATTTCCGTTATATCCGGCAGTTTAAATTGGATTGGTTCCACTTGCCGTTCATCTAAGGCATGGGTGCAGGCGATAATTCAAAACGCACTCCACTTGGGATAGATCCTTAGACGGAATATGCTTTATTCCCGGTCAGTTGAGGCAGCCTTTCAGATCCGACCGCAAGGGGCTTGCAACACTCATGTGTAATTTTAATCTATAAAAATACATTTTTTTATTGACACGACCACCTGTTTCATTTATACATCTACCCACTCTTTTGTGGGGCTGTAGCTCAGCTGGGAGAGCGCATGGCTGGCAGCCATGAGGTCAGGGGTTCGAACCCCCTCAGCTCCACCAAAATTAAAAATTCAAGCCGCTGTTTTTTGCAGCGGCTTTTTTATTTGATGATCGCTATATCTTTATCCCTCCGTTTTTTTCGTGTTAATGATAGGCAAAACGCAATAAAGCATTACGCTTGTATTGAGATTTGAAAAAAACCATATGTCCCAATCCCTATAACACCTAAAAAATGCAAGCTCATAGCAACACAGTGTATTTGTTGATCGTTTATCAAAAAGCTGGTGAGTTCGAAAGCTTAATAACTCATTGAATTTGAACGTCTTTTAAAATATCACTGCAACTTTTAGGTAACATAGGATTTTAGCCATACAACAAAACGGGCCGCCCAAAAGGGCAGCCCGTTTTAAAAAGGAGGGAGATTTTTCGCTGGGTATCTTTATATTATCAATAACGGTCTTACCGCGTTAGCCGCAATAGCAAATTATCCAGCGTTGAATATTAATTTAGCATCTGAACATGACCTGAACATGACACCAGTATTATCAAATGGTAATCCACTAAATCCAAACAGAGCCCTCACCATCAGTCCAGCTTGACACCCAGGGTCTTCAGGTCGTTGTCTATTTCACGCGCATTGAAAACCTTACCAGGCCGCCATTTCCCATCGTTTTCAAGTGTAGGGATCACCCAGTCGTCACCACCGTTAACTTCAATGACCTTTTGCACCACATCATCGGGTGCCGACTCAATGTCAACATACTTAAATTCAATATTTTTCTTTTCCAGATAGGAAACGGTCTGTGTACAATGGGGACACCATTGGGCCCCGTAAACGGTCAACATAAAGCTTCTCCTTTAAATAGTGTTTGACCAGCTCATTAGAGGGGTATACGCCCCTCTAATGAGCTGGCCAAACACGGGGTTTCGTTTAGAGATTAAATAGCGCAGGCGGTACACACTGACTGCACAGTGTGTACCGTCTTTAAAACAGCATTGATTATCGTTAAACTATTCTATTTTTCAAACCGGACAACGAATTTCTGGCCGGCCCCGCGCATAAATACCATATAAACGTTCTGGCCTTTCTCTACTTTATGCATTGCGCCGGTGTAGTCACCGACACTGTTAATTTTTTTATGATTGATTTCCACTAGCAGATCCCCTGTTCTCACGCCGGACATTGCCGCCTTGGAGTTCGGATCAATCCGGGTCACAACAAGCCCCTTAACAGACGAAGGATAACCAAGCTGATCGGCTAAATCCTTGTTCAGCGTTTTGAACATAAACCCTAAGTCATCAAAGGTATTCAGCTCTTCTCCAAACTGGGACCCTTTTAAGTCATCCGGGCGTTCACCCAGCTTAACCGTAAATGTTTTATTTTTTCCCTGGCGAATGACCTCAATATTCACCTTGGACCCCACCCGTAGATTGGCAATGGTCATGGTCAATTCCCTTGATGAACTGATTTTTACGCCGCCAATGCTGATGATCACATCCCCCTGCCGGATGCCAGCCTCGTAGGCAGGATTATCCTCATAGGCTTTTGCCACATAGACACCTTCATCGGGATCCAGATTGTAATATTCACTCATCTCTTTGCTGACATCCTGGATGGACACCCCCAGCCAACCTCTGGAGACACGCTTGGAATCCTTAAGCTGGTCAATAATACTGGTGGCAAGATCCGAAGGAATGGCAAACCCAATCCCCTGACCCGATTTAATAATGGCGGTATTGATGCCGACCACTTCGCCGTCCATATTCAGCAACGGTCCACCGGAGTTCCCCGGATTGATGGATGCATCGGTCTGGATATAATCGTCATAGGGCCCCGAACCGATGATCCGGCCCTTGGCGGAAACGATACCGGCGGTCACGGTCTGCTCAAGCCCAAAGGGAGACCCAATGGCCACAACCCAGGAACCGACCTCTGCATTCTTGGAAGATCCGAATTCCAAGGGTTTAAGACCTTTGGCATCAATTTTTATCAAAGCAAGATCCGTTACCGGGTCCGCACCGATGATCCGGGCATCATACTCCTGGTCATCATGGAGGATAACCTTGATCTGATCCGCATCTTTAATCACATGGTTATTGGTGACAATGTATCCGGCTTTATCAATGATAAAACCGGACCCAAGACTTCTTTCCCTGCGATTTCTCGGGATACCCCCAAAAAAATCATCCAACCCGGGCTGGTTCCCGAACGGCGAACCAAAAAAGTGCCGAAACACCCGGCCGCCACCTTTGATTGTCTTTACGGTCTGGATATTAACCACGCCGGGTTTGGCCTGTTGTGCCAGCTCTGAAAAATTTGCCGGAACCATCCGGGTTTTCGCACCCGACAGTGCCGGGAAGGCCAAAAGGCCAAAGATCATCAGACATGCAGCAAGCGTTGTAATTTTTTTATCCACAGGTCTCATTTTACCTCCTCTAAAAACTATTTTAATGTATTTCAAACGTATTACTTTACGGACATAAATAAAAAATAAAACACAAAGATAATTTTTAAATGATCTCAAAATTACGATGCGGTAATGAAACAATAAAAATACTGCCTTCATTTTCACCGGCCTTGACGGAAATTGACCCTGCATGCTGTTCTATAATGGTCTTGGCAAGGCTTAACCCAAGCCCTGTTCCCTGGGTTGTGCGCGAAGATTCTTCCCTGAAAAATCGATCAAATATCCTTTGGCGATTTTGGGGATCAATGCCGGGCCCGGAATCTTTTACCTGAATTTCCACCACATCTTTGCCGCAAACCTGCAAATTCAGATGAACTCGGCCGTTTTCAGGGGTATATTTGATGGCATTGTCAATCAAATTCCCAAAGGCACGCTGGAGCATGCCGGCATCCCCCTTTACCCATACCCCGGGAGTTACCTGCTGGGTAAAGGAAATCTGCTTGTCTTCGGCCAGGGGCACAAACAGGTCCCAGGCATCAACGATCATGGCACTTAAATCCACAGGGACACACTCAAATTCTGCTTCTCCGGCCTCGGCCCGGGAAATAACCAGCATGGTATTGATCATGGCCAGCAGATGGTCTGATTCTTCAATGGTGTTGGCCGCCATGGTCCGGTAGGACTCGATATCCCCTTCAGCCTCCTGGATCAAAGCAAGTTCCGCAAATCCCCGTATCCGGGTCAGCGGACTTTTCAGGTCGTGGGCAATGTTATCTGACATCTCGCGCATACTTTTGATTAGGGCGGAAATCCGATCCAGCATCCGGTTAAAGGTAACCGCCAGTAGATCAAGCTCATCCCGACTGCCGGATTCAGGCACCCGTTCGTTCAGATTAGACCCGGTGATGGTGCTTGCGGTGGCCCGGATGGCCGCTACACCGTAAAGGGCTTCCCGTGATAAAAACATGCCCGAAACGGCCGAGAACAAAATCACAAACCCCATGGAGATGGAAAATATTTTCTTGAACCCCGTCAAAAAACGGGAGTAGGCATTCATGGCAAGGCCGGTATGCAAAATCACATTGGAGGCCACAAAGGTATACATCATTCTGGCCTTTTGCTCCTGACCTGCAATGTGAACCGTACTAAATACCGGCACCCGGGAGTTCATCAGCCGATCCACCATCTCCTTGTTGATGCGGACATCTTTCCAGTAGGACATGGAAGAGGAAGCAAAGACCTCTCCTGTGGGATAGAGCAGCCTGAAAAAAATCTGCTTTTCCCCGGCGGCCTGGGCCTCAATGACGGCCAGATTCTGGGCACCCACAATACCGCCCCGGCTGATCACCGTTCGAAAATAGCCGGCCTTGTCCATGAGTTCCTGGTCCACCTGATTCATGATGGTCTGGGTGGCCAGAAAATAGAACAGGCCAAAGGCCACACAGGATGAGATGGAAAAAATCCCGGCATACCATACAGTGAGCCGAAAAGCGATACTCCTGAAAAAACCGGTGCGGAAAAAGTCAGGCATCGTCAGCCTTTAATACATAACCGGCCCCCCGGACCGTATGAATAAGCTTGCTTGCGTACCCTTTGTCAATCTTATCACGCAACCGACAGATCCGGGCTTCCACCACGTTGGTCATGGGGTCAAAATTATAATTCCACACATGTTCCATGATCATGGTTTTGGAGACTACCCGCTCCCGGTTGCGCACCAGATATTCCAGCAGGGAAAATTCCAGGGGCTGCAAGTCAATGACATCATCCCCTCTTTTGACCTGGCGTTTGACGATATCCACACTTAAATCTCCATAGGAGAGGGAGACAGGTTCAGTGCTGTTGCCGGCCCGCCGAATCAGCGCCTGAACCCTGGCCAGCAGCTCTGAAAAAGAGAAGGGCTTGGTCAAATAGTCATCGGCGCCGGCCTCCAGACCTTTGACCCGGTCCCCCACCCTGCCCCGGGCGCTCAGGACGATAATGGGGGTATTTTTACCTTTGGCCCGCAATTTTTCTATAAGGGCAAATCCATCCATGCCCGGCAGCATGATATCAATAATCAGAGTATCAAAATCCGCCCCCAAGGCCATATCAAGTCCCTCCGGCCCCGTACGGGCGACATCCACAGCAAATCCCGAAGACTTCAGTCCCTTTTCAACAAACCCGGCTATTTTTTCATCATCTTCAACCAAAAGCAGTCTCATGGCATTGTCATCCTATTCTCCAATAATCTTTACCAGCACCCGTTTTCTTCGGCGCCCGTCAAACTCACCGTAAAAAACCTGTTCCCAGGTGCCGAAATCAAGCCGGCCGTCGGTCACGGCCACCACCACTTCCCGCCCCATGATCTGCCGTTTCATATGCGCATCGGCATTGTCTTCACCCACATTATGCCGGTACTGCTCCACAGGCGCATGGGGGGCCAGTTTCTCAAGCCAGAGATCATAGTCATGGTGAAGCCCTGACTCGTCATCATTGATAAAAACAGAGGCAGTAATGTGCATGGCATTGCACAACAACAGCCCGTTTTGAATACCGCTTTGGGCAAGGCATTGTTCGATGTCAGGGGTAATATTGATAAATGCCCGGCGACCGGGCACCTCAAACCAGAGCTCTTTTCTATAGTGTTTCATAAATCTGTCCTTGGTAAATTAGCGTATTGTGTTCATTTGAAAGAAGAGTTAAAATTTATGGTAATGGAAATATTATTACACCCCGTAGGAATTAATCAATACCGAGGCTTTTTTTTCACCTCCTAATTGATCCACATCAATGTTTATCACGTCCTTTTTCTAACCATTACTGCATTGATCTATATCAGGAGCATTTCATGGGCATAAAACAAAATATTATCAGGCTGGCCGCAAAATCCACCGGTATCAACGAAGCGGATCTGGCATTTTTTTTTAACGAAGGCCGGGAACAGGCCTACCGCCCCAACGAATGGATATTCCATGAATCCACGCCCCGCGGATGGGCCGGCATCATCATGGAAGGAGAACTGGAACTGGTGCGCGGACTGCATGGCACCTCCCGCAAGGTGGGGTCCATCACCAAAGGATACATGCTCAGTGAAAGTGCCTTTCTTGGAGACGCATCACACGTGAATGGTGCCTTTACCCGAAATGGAGTGAAGGTCTGGCAGGTATCACGGGAGAGAATTGATCGGCTCAGGGAAACCGATCCCGATGTATTTTACAGGATCGTCTCCCGGATTGCCGTAGGCATCAACCGGCGCATGCGCGTACTTTCCGATCAGCTTTTTGAAAACAAAAAAACAGATCACCTGGCCGCAAACGGATTTCGCCTGGAATATGACTCTTTAGGCGCACGGGACGTTTCCAATGACGTATATTACGGCGTGCAGACCCAGCGCGCCATGGAAAATTTTGCCATTTCCGGCCAACATCTCAACAATTTTGAGCACATGGTCGAAGCACTGGCCATGGTCAAAAAGGCGGCGGCCATTGCCAATCATGAACTGGGCCGGATTGATCAAACCAAAATGGAGGCCATCACCCGGGCCTGTGATGAAATTCTTTTTGGCAAACTGCACGACCAGTTCACCGTTGATATGTTCCAGGGGGGCGCCGGCACCTCCACCAATATGAACGCCAACGAGGTGATTGCCAATCGCGGCCTGGAGATCATGGGGCACAATAAAGGCGAGTACCAATTCCTGCACCCCAACGACCATGTGAACTGCTCCCAGTCCACCAATGACGCTTACCCCACGGCAATAAAGCTGGCCGTGCTTTTGTCAAAAAAGAATCTGGTGCGGGCCATGGAAGAGCTGCGCAATTGCTTGGAGCATAAAGCTGAAGAATTTAAAGACGTGCTCAAGATGGGACGCACCGAAAACCAGGATGCCGTCCCCATGACCCTGGGACAGGAATTCAGCGCCTATGCAGTCATGATTGACAGCGCCATCAATTCCATCATCCAGGCGGCTGAAGCATTTCGGGATGTGAACATGGGGGCGACAGCCATCGGCACCGGCATAAACAGTCCCCCGGGGTATGCCGACCTGGTTGTGGAGCGGCTCACGGAGGTCAGCGGGTTTCAGTTGAGAAGGGCCAAAAACCTGGTGGAGGCCACCCAGAATGCAGGTATCTTTGTTCACATGTCCGCCAACCTCAAACTTGCAGCGGTTCAGATTTCAAAAATATGTAATGACCTTCGCTGGCTCTCTTCGGGGCCGCGTTGCGGTCTGAATGAAATTAATCTGCCGCCCATGCAGCCCGGCTCTTCCATTATGCCGGGCAAGGTCAATCCGGTGATCCCGGAACTGATGAACCAGATCTGTTATCAGGTCATGGGATACGACACGGTGGTCTCCATGGCGGCAGAATCCAGTGAACTGGAACTGTGCATGGCCGAACCGATCATTGCCTTTGATCTGCTGCACGGCATGATGATCCTTAAAAACGGCTGCATCACACTGGTTGCAAGGTGCATCAGCGGCATTGAAGCCAACCGGGATGTGTGCCAAAGCTATGTCCAGACCAGCATCGGCCTGGTCACCGCCCTGGTGCCGTTAATCGGCTATGAACAGTCTGCGGCCATTGCAAAGGAAGCGCTCAAAACAGGCGGGAGCGTATATGATCTGGTGCTCAACAAAGGACTGCTGACCCGGGCGCAGCTTGATGAGATGCTGCGCCCGGAAAACATGACCGACCCCAGGGTGATCACTGGTCGAACAGACGCGTACTGATATAGCGTTCGCCGGTATCACATGCGATGAAAACAATATGTTTCCCCGGATGTTCAAGTCCGGCCTGGAACGCTGCATGAAAATTGGCACCGGATGAGATCCCGCAAAGGATAGCACATGATTTGGCAAGGATTTTAGCCCCATTCAGAGCCTCTTCCCCCTTGACCGTGAAAATCCGGTCGACCAGATCCCGATTCAGGTTTGCCGGTACAAAGCCTGCGCCAATACCCTGGATCGGGTGGGGCCCGGGTTCTCCGCCGGAGAGCACCGGTGAATCCGCAGGTTCCACAGCAACGGAAATAAGCCCCGGTTTCTGGGCTTTGATATAGTCCGACACCCCGCTCAGGGTACCGCCGGTACCCACCCCTGCCACAAAGATATCAATTGCCCCCTGGGTCGCATCCCAGATTTCAGGACCGGTGGTGGCCTTGTGGGCAGCCGGGTTGGCAGGATTTGAAAACTGATCCGGCATAAAGGCATTGTCGTGGTCCGCAACCATCTCGGTTGCTTTGGCGACAGCACCCTTCATGCCAAGTTGGCCCGGGGTCAAAACCAATTGAGCGCCTAAGTGCCTCAGCAATTTCTGCCGCTCGATGCTCATGGTTTCGGGCATGGTCAAAACAAGCTTGAGTCCCTTTATGGCAGCCACAAAGGCCAGGGCAATGCCGGTATTGCCCGAGGTGGGCTCCACGATCAGAGTGTCCGGACCGATTTGTCCGTTTTTCATACCGGCCTCAATCATGGCAAGACCAATCCGGTCCTTCACACTGCTCAGTGGGTTAAAATACTCCAATTTTGCATAAAGATATGCCCCGCATTCCCGGGAGGGTTTCTCCAGGTAGACCAGGGGGGTATTACCGCAGGCCTGGGTGATATCATTCATTGACTTCACTTACCGTCTCCTTTTTTTGTTTTTTAATCACGGCCATGGGCTGAACAGATGATACCAACACCCTGACGGTCTTCACAGCGAACGTAAAAAAAAGCGCTCTTTGGTTCATTCAGACTTTTTTATAATCAGGCGGGGCTCTTCCATAAATATTTTGGTATCAGGTGGAATGGAGCGTGTAAGCCAGACATTTCCGCCCACAACCGACCGTGCCCCGATGGTGGTATCGCCGCCGAGCACAGTGGCCCCGGAGTAGATGATGACATCATCTTCAATGGTGGGATGCCGCTTTACCCAGCGCAGTTTTTCCCCAGCCCCCTTGGGCAGGGACAACGCACCGATGGTGACATTCTGGTAGATGCGCACATTGTCACCGATGACGGACGTTTCCCCGATGACAACACCCGTTCCGTGGTCAATGACAAACCGCTCGCCAATGTCCGCACCCGGGTGAATATCAATGCCGGTCAAACTGTGGGCCAGTTCCGACATGATCCTGGGAAGCTGGGGGATCTTGAGCTGATGCAGGATTTTGGCGATCCGGTGAACCGTTATGGCATACAGACCCGGATAAGAAAAAATAATCTCATCGTGGCTTTTGGCCGCCGGATCTCCGTCATAGGCTGCCCTGACATCGGCAGCCAGTTTTTTTCGCAGCACCGGAATCTGTTCGATCACCGAAAAAGCAGCCTCATTGCCCCGGCGTTCACATTCCAGGCACGCTCTATCGTATCTCAGGCATTCATGGCGCAGTACATGGGTAACCTGTTTTGCAAGGATATCAAAAAGCCGTGTAATCTCCTGGCCCACATAGTAATTACGATTGACATTGTCCATCTTTTCACTTGAAAAATATCCAGGAAACAGGATGTTTCTGAATTTTTCAATCATATCCCTGACAGACGTGGAAAAATGAATGGGCTCATGACCTATATGTGCAAAGCATTCAGGATCATCCAGTGTAGTGATAATTTGATCAATGACGCCCGGCAGGCTCTTTCTTTGAACGTTCCGGGTTTGCATGTCTACATAGTGGCACGTATCTTTATTCTTATCCGCCGGACTCATTTTTCTTCACGCCCTGTATATTATCAAACATCCGTATAAATACATCACAGCTTCGACACTCGGCCATTTTCTTCTCCCAGGAGTCATGGATTTTGCCCCCGCACCGGGTACCGTTGACAAACCAGCACATATCTCCGGACTGAAATTCATAGGCCGGACAACGGCTCATCTGATCTTTGGGGCACTTCAAAAGATCCCAGCACTTTTTTTTCTTGCCGGTTGGCTCCAGGGCACGGGAGATCAAAAAGTAGACCTGCCGCTCCACATGGCCGGGAATCTTTCGCCACCCCTGTTCATAGCTGTGTATTGCTTTAACGGATACCCCCAAAAGCTGGGCCATCTCCTTTTGGGTACGGTCCAGACGGGATCTGAGTATTTTGAATTCATTGCTGAGCATCGGTTCTTTCCATAAAATATTTCTACGTTTCAAATAAAGTATGCCACAATGTAGTAACTGTCAAATATTCAAAACCCGCCTTTGGAATTGCGGAGGCTAGTCCTGCAGGTTGACAATGGTTCGCCCTTTGCTGCCGCGCGAGAGCATTTTGTCGATCCGCCGGTCCAGTTCATCAAGGGTAACCTCTTCCACCACCGTTTCCATCTGGGTAATCTGCCACTCCCCTGAAAGCTTGTTCCAGGCCGCCTGCCGAACCGCCATGGGGCAATTCTGGGAATCAATTCCCACGAGGGTCACACCACGAAGAATAAAGGGGTACACATTGATGGGCAGATCCGGAGATGCAACATTGCCGCAGGTGGTGACCACGCCGTTGGCTTTCATGGATTTGATGGTCGTGGCCAGGAGATCCCCCCCGACAGCATCAACGCCGCCTGCCCAGTTTGCGGCAAGCATTGGCCGGCCGCTGGTATCCACGGCATCTTCAATAGAGATGATGCGCTGGGCACCAATGGATTTAAGATAATCGGACTGATCGGTGGTACCGTTAACGGCAGCCACGGTATACCCCTGTTTGGCCAGGATCGATACGGCAATACCGCCGACCCCGCCCGTCGCCCCGGATACCAGGATGTCACCGTGCTCGGGCAGCACCCCATGGTTAACCAGCTGCAGTATGGACAAGGCGGCTGTAAACCCGGCCGTACCGTAGCACATGGCCTGCCGCAGGGTCAGACCCTCGGGCAGGGGGACCACCCATCCGGCCGGAACACGGATATATTGGCCGAACCCGCCGGCCATGTTCATCCCGAGATCATAACTGGTGACGATGACCTCATCCCCGATTTGAAAAGCGGAATCCGTACTTTGTTCGACCACGCCTGCGGCATCAATACCGGGGGTATGGGGATATTTTCTGGTAACGCCTCTGTTTCCGCTGGCAGACAATGCATCTTTATAGTTCAGTGAGGAATAATGCACCCTAACCAGCACATCGCCTTGGGGCAAATCCGTTATCTGCCGCTCAACGATTTCACGTCGAATTTTTTTTTCCCCGACTTCCGATACCACCATGGCCTTAAATGAGTTTTCCATCGTTATAAATCTCCTTTAATAGTAACATTGCCCATGGGGACATTTATGATATGCATAGACTATCAATATATGCGGTAAGCGCCCCCATGGCCTGATTCAAATTTGTTGTGGACTTATTGGCCGTATACATGACACAGGCGCCCAACAGTCCGGAAAATACCATTTCAACCACCCCATCAATATCTACGCTTTCCTTGAGCATTCCGGCCAACCGTTCCTGTTCAAAAAGCCTTTTAAGCATGGATTTAAACCGATCAAAACCGTCACTGACCTCGGCGGCCAGATGAGGGCACTGGTCGCTGAGCTCCACGGTTAAATTGATGAAAATGCATCCGCCGGGAAACGTCGAGCTGTCAGCCAGGTAATGATCTTTATAGTTCATCAGAATATGTTTAATTTTATCCACAGGCCGATCAATGGTTTCCAGACCTGCCAGATTGCGGTCCCGCCAGATTTTACGGGCCTCATAAAGCACCTCTAAAAACAATTGCTCTTTATTTTTAAAATGATTGTAAAGCCCGCCCTTGGATGTGCCCACAGCACGTATAATATCTGCTGTTGATGTGGCCATAAACCCTTTGGTTGAAAATTGACGTAATGCTTCTGTTATAATTTTGTCCTTAAGCTTCATTTTATTTCCTCAACAAAGATATTAAGGGAGACCGGTCGGTCTTATTTGGGTATAATAGACATATCCCCTTTAATTTTCAAGGAAAATTTATATATTCCCACAACATCCGTGCCTGATTTCCCATACCGGTCCGGGGCCGGCATTGCTGAATAAAACAGACGGTGGATTTGGGACAAGTGGTTGGCTTGACAAACAGGTAAGGACAGATTACTCGTATGTTCACAAGGCATGGCGTGTCAACGCATGGCAACATTTTAAAATAAAAAAGGCTGTACCGCAGAATGCCAAAGCGTATTAATACCCCGAATTATCCGATAAAAAATTTCAAAATTATAGTGGCCTACGACGGCACCCATTTTTTCGGGTGGCAGCGCCAGGTGGATAAACCCACGATCCAGGGTGAACTTGAACGCATACTATCCATCATGTTAAACCAGGAGATCAAAATTCATGGTTCAGGACGTACGGATGCAGGCGTTCATGCCCGGGCCCAGGTGGCCCATTTCCATGCAAAGACCCGCCTTGCCCCCGACACCATTCAAAAAGGGGTAAACAGTCTTGCATCCGTCCCCATTGTAATCCACGACTGCATCTATGCAGATTCCGATTTCCATGCCCAGTACCACGCCCTATCCAAAGAGTACCGCTATTACATACTCAACAGGGAAATCCCCACGGCCATTGGCCGGGATTATCTATGGCATGTAAAACCGGTTTTGGATATTGACGTGATGAATCAATGCTGCACCCACCTTATGGGGGAGCATGATTTTAAAGCCTTTGAAAATACGGGCAGTCCAAGATCTTCCACCGTAAGAACCATACTCCGGGCAAGCTGGACAAAACAGCCTGACGATCGGCTGGAATTTCGTATCTGTGCCACTGGGTTTTTAAAAAATATGGTCAGAAATATTGTGGGGACACTGAAAGATGCCGGTACCGGTAGAATTACCCCGGAAATGTTCAATGAAATACTATGCGCGTGTGAACGCCCCCTTGCCGGGGCCACTGCGCCTGCCAAGGGACTGTTTTTGCATCAGGTGAATTATTAGCCCCCCAGGGTGAACCGGTGTTTGTTTGGCGTAAACGTCACCCCTATGCAAGGCGCAACAAAATTACAACCGGAGCATACTAAAGAATGTGAGGATTGTAATTTTTTTTGCAACGCCGCAGATGGGTGACGTTTACGCCAAACTACCCTTCGGATTCCCGGATACTGGTGATATGAAGGTTATAATACGCAATAATATCTCGACGGTAGATCATGCCGATAAACTGCCTCGGATTCTCTCCATCGACCACGGGAAGGGCATCAATATTCTTCTTCGTAAGCTTAAGCAGGACTGTGTTCAAATCTTCGGACAGGGTGGTCGTGATCATACTGGACACCATAATATCCTTCATGACCACCAATTGCCCAAGATCGGTGGAAAAAAGAACTTCCCGGACATCTGTGGATGAAAAAATGCCGCACAATTCCCCCTGGTCGTTCATCACGGGAAAATATCTTTGCTTGGTGGTTTGAAAGATCTGCTTAAACTGACTAAAGGACATGTCCTGATTCAGGCATCTCACTTCCTTGATCAAATTTTTCAATTTTTCCACTTTTATGGTTTGAAGAATATCTATCATGAATTCCCCGGCATGAACCGGGGAATCAACACGCGATTTTACCTGATTTTCGTAAATTGACCATTTTGTTGACAAAAGATAACACACCGAACAAACCAGAAGGCTTGGCAGCAGAAGATGATAGGAGTTGGTCATCTCACTGACAAAAATAATGGTGGAGATGGGGGTGTTGGAGACTGCCGTGAAAAAGCCTGCCATACCAACAATTACAAAGGCGCCGGGCTGGGCGACAACCGTGGGCATCAGCATATGAAAAAACTGGCCGACCGCCCCGCCCATGGCGCCGCCGATGACAACCGAAGGTCCGAATACACCACCGGAGCCGCCCGACCCGATGGAAAAAGAGGTGGTAAAAATTTTACCCAGGGCAAGACCCAGAAGTACGGGGATGGCCAACTGATTAAAAATCGCCTGCTGGGCCATGCCGTATCCAAAGGCCAGGGTATAGGGCATAAAAAACCCGATCACACCGGTGATAAGCCCGCCAAGGGCAGGCTTGATGTGATTTGGGATATTTAACTTTCGAAACAGATTCGTCGTCCCGTAAAAGACCTTAACATATAATACACCCGTGAGGACGAGAACCACGGCAAGCCCAAGATAGGGACCTAACAGCAATGGATTTTCAAATTTAAATGCCGGAGAATCAAAAAGCGATCCCCATCCGAAAAACAGACAAAAGGTGCAATAGGCCACCACGGAGGAGATGCCTGCCGGAATAATGACCGAGGACTCAAATTCAGGATCGCGGTATAGGACCTCTGCGGCAAAGAGTGCGCCGGCAAGAGGTGCCCTGAAGATACTGCCCACCCCGGCGCCAATGCCGGCGGCCATCATAATGCACCGCTCCCGCTCGGACAGGTTGAACCGGGTCGCCAGAAAAGAACCAAAGCCCCCCCCGATCTGGGCGATGGGGCCTTCCCTGCCCCCTGAGCCGCCGGTGGTCAGCGTGATGGTGGAAGCAATGGTTTTAATGATTGGAATGCGTGACCTGATTATGCCGCCCTTATGGTGAAAGGCCTCTATGGCGGCATCCGTACCGTGGCCCTCGGCCTCCGGGGCGAAGGTGTAAACAAGCCAGCCGGAAACAAGACCGCCCAATGCAGGTAAAATCAATAATATCCATTTATTGAGCGGTGTATCGGTGTGGGGAAGCAACAGATGTTCCCCCGCAGGTCCATTGGGCCTGTATCCGGCCATCATATCCAGAAAGTAATGCATGCCAAGACCGCACAGGTAATGAAACAGAACCGCACCAAGGCCGGACATGACGCCTATCAGAACAAAATAGAACACCCATTTGCCGGCATATTTGAGATCAACATTACTTTTTGCGCTTAATTTCATTTTGTGCCCTGCATCAGTTGTCCCGGCAGAATCATCGTTTGCCAAAAATTTGGGTCAACGAGATCTTTGACCGCCGGGATCACACAGATAATTTAAACGTCCGGTTCAGGTTAAGACCAACATGTCCTCCATCTATATTTAATCTGACTTGTCGTCATATCCAATAAAAAAATTATTTTCTTAAATCATTGATCCCGGAGAGGATAATGTCAAATAAAGTTTTCACATCTTTTTCTTCCAGACATGAAAAAGCCACGCGCAGGTTGTGTTGGTCGATGGAGATTAAACCGGTGCCGTAATTTTCAAGCAAATGAATTCTTAATGCTTCGGCATCCACACCTTTAACACGGATGCAAAGAAAATACCCGGAATTGAATGGATAGGCATCGAACCCCTCTTTATACTTGGGGTCTTTGAGCACCTCTTTGATCGCCATGGCCCGGGATTTGAGCAGGTTGAACTTCTCTTTTTTACAGGGTTCATACTCTGCATCTTCCATGGATTTAACAAGAATGGTCTGACTTAAGTGGGAACAGTTTGAAATATTGCCCCGGATGCATCCGGCGGTCTTTTTTTCCAGCGCATCGTACACCCCGTATAGATCGCCGTCTGCGGCAACGCCAAACGTGGTGAACCCGGTTCTAAAGCCCATGACATAATCTTCCTTGGTGGGCCCGTCGAGTTTAACGGCAATAAGCCGGTTTGTTTTACCCGCAATTTTGGCAAACAAAGACTCTTTTTCTGTCTCTTCCTCAAAAAACAGGCCAAAATAGGCATCATCACAGGCGGCCACGACATTTGTCCCCTTTTGTGCCACATCAATGAGGATGTCTGCAACACGGGTCGCCTCTTTTTTGCTCAGGCTATACCCGGTCGGGTTGTGGGGGAAATTAAGCATGGTAATGATTTTGTCATTTTGTGCCGCCTGCTCCCTGACAACACGCTCAAAATCATCCAGGTTAAAATGGGTCATGGCGTCATCATAGGATTTGTATGTCACAAACCGGGCACTGTTGCGCACACAAAAAATCATATTATAGTTGCCCCAGATCATATCCGGCATCACAATAACATCGTCGGCGTTTACCCACATATCCGAAAAGATAGACACCCCGTGGGTTATGCCCGATGTAACCACGGGCATGCTGACGGCGGTTCCCTCAAGTGACGGATTTTTAACATACAGTTCTTTGCGCCATTTGCTGCGCAGTTCAGGCAACCCGTATGATGAAGCATAAGGCAGGTAATCATTCGGCTCAATCTGTGTAATGTACTTTGTCACGGAAGACAGACTGAAAACGCAACTGCCCTGCTTTGCGATACCGATGGTGGCATTGACCTTATTCGCCTTACTCTTTGCTTCAGCACTCTGGGTTAAGATACCTTTGGGGTAAAACAGTTTTTTCCCCATGTCGGAGAGCATTTCATATACATGGGGCGCAGACTGTTCAATGATGTCATTCAGTTCCTGGGCATTGGGGTTCATGATTTAACCTGTAAATTTTAGTATTATCCAATTCAATAAATAAGGGCCATGGAAACAATAAAATCCACCATATGGCAGGCCTTTTTTTCCGTCTTCTTTACTGCATCAACAGTCACATACTTACATATGCTCCCATTGATGCGCCTTGAATACAGGTAAAACGCCTTCACCCTATTTGTGGATTTTAAAATTTCCATGGCCCTCAATGTCCGCACTGGAAAAAAGAAAACCCTGCAGCCAGACCTAAGGAAGTCCAAGGAAAACTGCAGAGTTTTTACGTGCATTGAATCGGTTGCGTTATCTTCGTTTGGATGCCTTGATGGGGTTAAGTTTCTGTTTTTTGGTTTCGGTGGCGGTTTTAACATGGGTGGCCATGTTGCAATTGCCGTTTTTCCACTTCAAAGATGGATCAGGTGCGGCAGTGCAATAAACGCCGATGGCAAATTCGGCACTTCTCTGACATCCCTTACATTCATCAATGATGGGAAGGCAGTTGCCTTCGTTGTAGCTACAGCCCTGGGCTGTCATGAATACGCAATCCTGGCCTTCTCTAACAGTTGTACAAATCATAATCGTCTTCCTGTTTTCATTGTTATATTATTTGGTCATTAGGTATCTAATTTCAATAAAATACAACCGGTTTTATATTTAAACCGGGATAAATAAACCGTAACCAACTATCATAATGAGCCTTTAATTGTCAACTAATTATTTTTAAACAAATATTTGTTCTTTGGTATATTTAGGCCCTATCTCTTGTGGGCGGATCTTTTCTGATGTATAACCATAAAATCGTGAGACCCAATAACCGTAATCATATCCAGTCCAATAACGGCTTTGGGCGACCGGAGCCATCGACACCCGGACCCGCCCGCAACAAAACATGAAAACAACCTAGTTGGCACTGTCATATAAATAGTAATCCGGGAAAACCAAATGATCATAGACGACGCTGTTGAAGTTCTGAAAATGGAAGCCCAGGCCCTTTTGGACCTTATTGAAAAATTAAACATCGACTTTCAAACCCTTGTCAATTCAATCTGTAATGCCAAAGGACGGGTTATCATTTCAGGCATTGGAAAGTCGGGCCTGATCGGAAGAAAAATTGCCGCCACCCTGAGCAGCACCGGCACCAACGCCATGTTTCTTCATCCGGTTGAAGCGGTTCACGGAGACCTCGGCATGGTCAGCCGCAACGATGTATTCATTGCCATCTCAAATTCCGGTGAAACCGGAGAGCTCAACCAGCTCTTACCCGTAATCCGGGAAGTGGGGTGCAAAATTGCAGGCTTTACCGGGAAACCGGAATCTACCATGGCAGGTTTCTGCGATATGATCATAGACACAGGCGTAAAAAAAGAGGCCTGCCCCTTGAATATGGCACCGACCTGTTCAACCACTGCCCAACTGGCCATGGGGGATGCCCTGGCCGTTGCCCTGATAAAAAAGAAAAAGTTTAAAAAATCGGATTTCATGCGCTCTCACCCCGGAGGCGCGCTGGGCCAGCGTCTATCCGGCAAGGTCAGTGAACTGATGCTTGAAAAATCAGGGGTACCTTTTGTGCAAACCGGCACCACCATGACCCAGGCCCTTGCCTGCATGGACACCCACAGCCTGGGCGCCGTTTTTGTACTTGATGCCAACGACAAATTGAAGGGAATACTTACCGACGGAGATGTCCGGCACTGGATTGCAAAGGGGGGCGGCACAGCCGACACCCTTCTTGTGGATGAGGTGATGACCCGGTCTCCAAGGCACCTATTCCCCGATTCTTATCTATATGACGCCCTGAATGTAATGGAAAAATATGAGATTACGGTTCTGCCTATCCTTGGGAAGAACGGCGACCTTGAGGGATTGCTGCATCTCCACGATATTCTGGGAAAGGGAACCTTTAAATTTAATGGAGGGACGCAATGAAAAATATGAACATCAATACCGCCATCCCGGTCCTAGGCCCCGCCAGGATCCCATCCCCCCTCGGATTACCGGGGGCAGTGGGCGACGGCAAAACCCGTTTTATAAAAGATGAATACAGAATCAGTGTTGATGTCCGAATGGACCGAATATTTGGGGAGAATCAGGACAATATTCTCAGCTTTGAACTGGCCGGCCCCCGGGAAAAAATCTATTTTGACCCCAGTAAACTCAAGTGTGCCGTGGCCAACTGCGGCGGGCTGTGCCCGGGGCTGAACGACATTATCCGGTCACTGGTGCTTGAATTGCACCATGTGTACGGGGTCAAAAGCATTTACGGTGTGCGCTACGGACTCCAGGGTTTTATCCCCGAATTCGGCCACGACTTGATTGAATTGACCCCCCAACGGGTTTCGGGCATTCAGAATACCGGCGGCTCCATGTTGGGGTCTTCCCGGGGGGGGCAGGATATCGGTGAAATCGTCGACTGCCTGGAACGTACCGGGGTCGGCCTGCTTTTCATGGTGGGGGGAGACGGGACACTGATGGCCTCCAAGGCCATTGGCGATGAAATCCTAAACCGCGGTTTGAAAATCTCCGTGGTCGGCATTCCCAAAACCATTGACAATGATATCTTTTTAGTTTCCCGTTCCTTTGGTTTTGATTCAGCCGTGGACGTGGCCACCCTGGCAATCAAGGGCGCCCACAACGAAGCCGAGGCCTATCCCAACGGAATCGGCCTGATTAAACTCATGGGCAGGCATTCCGGATTTCTGGCCGCCACAGCCGCCCTGGCCCAACCCGACGCCAACTTTGTGCTCATTCCCGAAGAGGAGATCCTGCTGCATGGAGAAAACGGACTTCTGGCCGCCATAGAAAGGCGCTTGGAACTGAGAAAACATGCGGTGATCATTGTGGCCGAAGGGGCCGGGCAAAATTTTTTTGAAGACAAGGATATTGAGCATGATGCGTCCGGCAATGTCAAACTCAAGGACATCGGCCTATTTTTGAAGTCGGAGATCAGCGACTATTTTAAATCCAAAGAGATCCCCATCTCTTTGAAATACATTGATCCATCCTACATCATCCGCAGCCTGCCGGCCAATGCCAATGACTCGGTCTTCTGCGGACTTCTGGCAAGGGATGCCGTGCATGCGGGCATGGCCGGGAAAACCAACCTGATTATCAGTTTCTGGAATAACAATTATGTTCATGTCCCCATGGACGCCTCGGCCGGAAAACGCAAAAAAATGGATCCGGCAGGAAAATTGTGGCAGTCGGTTCTAGAATCCACAGGCCAGAATCCACTGTTTAACGACTGATCTCTACAAACTGATCATCCTCTATGCCAATCAGAAACAAACGCTTGTGCGGGGTGCCGGTCTCATCAAAACGTGTGTGCCCGGTGGCCCCGTCAAATATAAACATCCCCCGAAGAACTTCCTTAAGCTGCTTGCCCGAACTTACGTCCTCGGCATTGGCCGCCCTAAACAAAATCTGGGCCGTATCATAGGCAATGGCTTCGAGAAACCCCGGCCGTTCCTGATATAAATTCTGAAAAGAAGCGTCAAACCATGCCGTTTCGGGATTTACACTGCCCGAAAAATATCCGTCGCAGATCACCGCGTTTTGATTATACCGTCGGGTCTCTTTTAAAAGGCTGTCCCTGTGCCACAGGTTGGTTCCCAACAGGGTAAAGCCCTTGGCGTCATGATAAACAAGCTGGGGAAGTATCAAATTGATCCGGGAGACTGAATCCGGGATAAACAATGCCTGAAAATTTAGCCCCGAATTGCTGATCAACGCCTTGATCGCCTCTGAAAAATCAGTTTTATCGCGGTCATATGCTTGGTTCCCCGTCAATTGACCTTCAAACTGATCAACCGTCTGTCTGAAAATCTGCATATAACGATTTCCATATTTGTCGTCCGGATATAAACAGGCCACACGTTTTAATCCCAATTCATGAAAAACATAACCACCCAGGGCCTGAACCTGCATTTCAGGGGTGATGAAATTGCTGAATATATAGTCTCCATAGTGGGGGAACTCTGTTTTCTGGGTCAGTGCAATCATGGGAATACCAAGGGCCTGGGCGTTATCAGCCGCCTGCCTTGAAACCAAAATGGGACCCAGAATAGAAAAAACATGATTTTCGCCGAGCTGCGCCACACACCTGGCAGCTTGATCAGGATCAGACATACTGTCTTTGACTTCAATGCTTAAATCTTTAATACCGGATTCAGAAAGCCTTGCCAGAGCGAGCTCGATCCCTTTCATGGCCTTTTGGCCGTAAAGCTTGTACTTCCCGGACATAGGCAAAATAACGCCGATTTTCTTTTTATTAAATGCCTCGGCGCCCAGACCCGCCAAAAGCCCCGTTACCTGCTCGGTCCTGGGGTGACCGGGATATGTTTCAAGAAATGCATTTAACACATTGGCCGCGTTGGTGAAATCCCCTTGCCGGGCAAAGTTTTGGCCCGCCCAATAGTCGAAAAGATCCCGGGGCAGGGAAAGGGTTTTAATTTTTGAAAACGTTTGAATCTCTTTGGGATCCATCTTTGATAAAAATCGTTCAACATCATCAAGTATCGTCGTTTTGAAATCGGCGGCATGTTCGGCACCGGGCTTTTGGGTGAGACCAAAGGCATAATTGTAGATAATCAGCGCGTCCTGAACTGCCCCCTGATCACTTAAAATCCGGGCCTGATTGATCAGCTCCGGCACAGTTGCCTGCCGGGGAATGGTCGACTCAACCGGCATCCCAGACGACTTGGAAGAGGAGACGGGAATCGTGTGCTTGGCACATCCATTAAAACAAACAAGCGCAATTAACAGACAGACAGAAGTTACAAATTTTATGTGTTTTGCATCAGTCATAAAACTACCATTTGAAATATTATTGGGTTAAAACCGCCTCCTGGAAGAAAGCAGGTATTATTTTAAAAAATCTTTTGCTGTTTCAATCGCCTTTTCGACCTGTCCGGCATCAATCCAGATCAAATCTTTCTCCTTGTTAAACCAGGTAAACTGCCGCTTGGCATACCTTCGGGTATCACGTTTGAGTAACCGCACCGCCTCGTCATAGCTGACTTCACCCTTTAAATACATACCCATATGCCGGTAGCCGATGGACTGCATGGATTTCAACTCCAGGGAGTACCCCCGGCCCACAAGGCTTTTAACTTCATCAAGCAACCCCTGTTCCATCATGATGTCCACCCGCCGGTTAATTCGGTCATATAACAGTTTTCGGTCCATGTGAAGGCCAAAGGTAAGGCTTTGGTATCGGTCCGATTTGAAATCATGGATCTGCCGACACTGGGAAATGGGAACTCCTGTGGTTAAAAACACTTCAAGAGCCCTGACGATTCTGAATCCATCATTGGGATGAATTTTTTCTGCAGCCTCCGGGTCGCATTGTGCCAATTGCGCATGCAGGGCTTGCCCCCCCCTCTCTTCAAGGGTTTGATTCAGTTTATCCAAGGTGGCCGGACACGCAGGTTTGCCCCTGAACAGTCCATGGATTAATGCCCGGATATAAAGCCCGGTTCCCCCGGCGACCACAGGCACACGGCCTTGTCTTGCAAGGTCGTCAATCACCTGGTCCGCCAAAGCGGTGAATTGTTTGGCATCAAAATTTTCCGCAGGATCAAGGAAATCAACCAGGTGATGTGTGGCAAGCCGGCGCTCACGCTCATCGGGCTTGGCCGTTCCGATATCCATATATTTATAGATCTGCATGGAATCTGCACCGATGATCTCTGTGTTCAGTTCCCGGGCCAGTGCGATGGCAAAGCCGGTTTTCCCGATGCCTGTTGGTCCGCATATGGTAATAATTTTTGTCATACAAAAATAATTTTATTGTTCCGGTGTTTGGTTTATACCAATTAAGGTTGACAATATTCAACGAATCGTTTTATATCACGATTCCTAGAGAATGAGAATTGATTAAAGTTTTCATATAAGCGATATAGCAGACAAAACCTGCGTGCAGCAACGGACCCGTTTTTTAAGCTTGAGCGGATCGATCAGACTCCAAAACAGCAATAACCACGCAGGGTTCGGACACTTTGTTTTTTTTAGCAAACGTCGACTATTCTTTATTGACAAGGATACAATGCTAAGATAAGGTATGTCTCCAATTGTAATGGTGACTTTGATAGTGAAGACGGTTTGTCTTAAGATAGGTTAAACGAGCAGTTATAACAAACTTTTTTAGGAGGATTGATTCAATGGCAACACTTGAGTTTAACGGGAAAACATTCGAAATAGATGAAGACGGATTTCTTCTTGATTACAATATGTACAATGAAGAATGGGTAGAGTACGTAAAAGGCCAGGAAGGCATCGAAGAGATGACCGACGAACACTGGCAGCTCGTTAAAGTTCTCCAGGACTACTATGAGAAAAACGGCATTGCTCCCATGGTTCGTGTTCTTTCCAAACTCACCAAGTTTAAACTGAAACACATCTATGAACTGTTCCCCTCCGGACCGGGTAAAGGCGCCTGCAAAATGGCCGGCCTTCCGAAACCGACCGGTTGTGTATAGTTAAAAATATTTTAAGTTTTTAACTTAAACTGAGAAAGGCCCTGTTTAAATTAAACAGGGCCTTTGTTGTTACGATTAAAATTTTTTGGAACTTGCCGCCCAGATGATAAAAGACCAGACAAGAAAAACCATACTGAACCGGATCCAGGCCGATTTTCCCATCCACCCAAGGCCCTACGAAATCCTGGCCGAAGAACTGGGGTTGGATGAAGACCAGCTCATAGATGAAATTGAACAAATGAAACAAGAGATGATTATCCGCAGAATCGGCGGAAATTTCAGTCCCGACCGACTTGGGTTTTATTCCACCCTGTGCGCGGCCCGGGTGGCGCCCGACAAAATTGATATGTTCACTGCGACGGTGAATGGTTTCAGCGGTGTTACCCATAATTACCAAAGGGACCATCAGTACAATATCTGGTTCACCTTTATTGCGCCTTCAGTTCAAAAAATTAAAGAGAGCCTGGAAACCATTTCAAAAACAACCGGCGTGACCGAGATCCTCAATCTTCCGGCCACCCATGTATTTAAAATAGCAGCTAATTTTAAAGTCTGAGTTATTTTGTATATCGCCCCTCGGTCGGTTTGTTAGCTGCGCGTCGGTGGGAAAAAGACATACTCATACCCAAAATCCATTACAGGTGTCATCATGCAAAACATTCGTGTGACCCTGGTCATCCAGAACTGTCCTGTTAACCGGTTTGAAGACAATCTTGCCCGGACGGTGGGACACGTCCGCTCAGCTGCACAGCAAAACTGTGATTTTGTAGCGTTCCCTGAAATGAACTTGACGGGGTATGCCCCGGCGGATTTGAGCAACGCTGTTGCACTTGACGGCATATGGATGGATGAATTAAACCAGCTTTCGCAACACCACAACATCGCCATACTCACAGGACTTGTTGAAAAGGATGCCTCCGGGAAAATCTATGCCACACATCTGGTATTTTGTCCGGATCAGCCCGTGACACGCTACAGAAAAGTCCATCTATCTCCATTTGAAGCACCCTACTTCAGTTGCGGCAACGATGCCGCAGTATTTAAATTCAAAGGGATACATTTCGGCATTCAGCTTTGTTACGATGCACATTTCCCGGAGCTGTCCACAGCCATGGCATTAAAAAAGGCGGATATTATTTTTTTCCCCCACGCATCCCCCCGGGGTACCCCTGGTGAAAAAAGCGCATCCTGGAAGCGCCATTTAACGGCCCGGGCATTTGACAATGCCGTTTTTGTGGCAGCCGTTAATCAAGTCGGCGAAAACGACGCCGGCCTAAATTTCCCCGGAATCTCCATGATGATCGGCCCTGACGGATATTTGTCAGGTGAAAACATTGCATACGAAAACAAGATGGATACTTATGTACTGAACATGTCCTTGCTTGAACATATCCGCACCCATAAGATGAGATATTTCCTGCCCAACCGACGTGCCCATCTCATTGACGACTGATCTCTGCGGAATTTATGGTTTACTGTTTTTTAATTTTTGCGCGCCGGCCACGTCGTTAACAAGGGCGTTCCGATTCTGGAGATATGCGTTTCGCATGGCGGCATATGGGTCTATGGAGGCCTCTTTAAACGCATCGTACTCTCCGATGTAAAATGATGTCCAACTGACCTTTTCAAGCCCCCAAGCCCCCCAGGACAACTCCCAGGGCTGTGCATAATTGATGGGATTAACCAACCAGTCCCCAGCCCTGCCCACGGCATCTCTGAATGAACTGGGCCCGAGAACGGGCAGCACCAGGTAAACCCCGCTGCCTATACCGTATGCTCCCAGGGTCTGCCCGAAATCTTCATCCTCAAGCCGGATACCCACATGTTTCTGGGCAAAATTATTTAAGCCCCCAAACCCCAGGGTTGTATTGATGAAAAAAGCCGAAAACTCCCTGCCTGCGGCTTCACCCTTGCCCTGGAGCAAGGCATTTACAAAACGGATGGGAAAAAACAGGTTGGTAAAAAAGTTTTTAATCCCTTTGCGGGCAACGGTGGGAACCACCTTGACATACCCCTTTGATATCGGTCTCAATCCATATATATACAGCTTATCATTAAAGTAAAACACAGCACGGTTAAGTCCTTCAAAAGGATCTGAGACAGTGATCCGGTCGTTTTGACCTTGGTCGGCCTGAAAAATATCGGCATCGAATTCATCATCCTCATCCGATTCAGTCACACCACTGACACCGTCCACCGAGTCAGGGGATAAATCAGAGCCCGAAGAAGATGTCATGTGGCCGGATTCCTCGGCTGTATTACCTGCAACGGCCGCCCCCGGGATCACAGCCAGGGCCATAACAACAATAAGGAATATATTAAACTTCATAGTTGCGCCTCCTCCGGTTTTAGTTTGTTTATGACTTAATTATCGTCTTTGAAGATAAATTTTCTTACCAGCGATTCAATGTCCAGAGCAGACTCGGTATTGTTGAGGGTCTCTGCATCTTCAAGCATAATATCAGATCCCCCCGGAGAAATGGAGACATATTTTTCGCCGATGATGCCTGCGGTTTTTATGGAGGCAATGCTGTCTTCGCTGAGTTCTATTTCCGGATTTATCCTGAGGGCAAGCTTTGCCTCCAGACGCTCGGTGTCCAGAATGATCTCAGAGACATTGCCGATTTCAACGCCGGCCATTTCAATACCGGCACCACTTTTCAAACCACTGACAGAGGTAAAATATGCATACAATGTATACCCCTTTGGGCTGAACATCGGAAGTCCGCCCAGAACAATCGTTAGGTAACCCGCGCACGCAAGACCGATAATTACAAATATGCCGACATATAATTCTTTATTGAATGATGATTTCATGAACCTGTCCTTATTATATTGCGTATCAGGGCTCTTTTCCTGAAATAAAAGCCTTTACGATGTCATTATCGACCTGGAAAATCTCGTCGCTGTCTCCAAAATAGATAATCTTACCCCGGTCAAGCATGGCCACCTGCTGTGATATGGTAAAAACCTCCGGGATGTCATGGCTGACAATGACAGCGGTAAACCCGAATTCTTTCTGGTATGTGGAGATCATGCCATTCACATTGTTTCGCCTCACGGGATCAAGCCCTGATGTGGGTTCGTCAAAAAGTACGGCAACAGGCTCGGTAACCAGTGCCCTGGCAAGGGCCACACGTTTTCTTATCCCGCCGGACAACTGGGCCGGATATTTATTTTTGTGGTTGCTAATCTCTAATGCATCCATTTTTTGCTCTACCCGCTCCTTGATCTGACCCATGGGGGTCTTTTTTTTCTCTGTTAACGGCAGAGCAATATTTTCCCACACCGTTAAGAAATCAAACAGTGCATTATCCTGGAACATATAGGATATCTGCCTGTGAAACCGATGTTTTTGCCTTCGATCCATCTGATCTGTGGGCAGACCATTCACACAGACCTGGCCTGAATCCGGCTGCATCAGGCCGATAATATGCTTGAGTAAAACGGATTTGCCGGTGCCGCTTTTGCCGATGACACAAGTCACCTGCCCTTTTTTTATGGAAAGATTGACCCCGTCAAGCACTTTATTGCCGGAAAAATTTTTATGAATATCTATCAGTTCAATGAAAGGCTGATCCATAATTAAACCAAAAAAGAGGTGATGATGTAATCGGACACCAGAATAAGGATGCAGGAATTTACCACCGCATTGGTAGTGGCCAAGGATACGCTTTTGGCACCCTGCCCTGCGTCCGCCCCCGAAATATGGGCAAAAAAACCTTTGTAGCAGCACATGGTTGAGACGATGATGCCAAATACCAGAGCCTTAACGAATCCCCCGGTGACATCCGCTAACTCAATACTTCGAATCACTTTATCCATATACAGATATTGATTGACATCCAGGATCACAACACCGGATAGAAATCCGCCAAAGATACCTGTCACATCAAAAAGAGCGGTTAAAAGGGGAAAACTGATAATGGCTGCTGAAAGCCGGGGGGAAAAGGTGAAGCGCACCGGATGGATATCCATGGTTTCAAGGGCGTCTATCTGTTCGGAAATCCGCATGACACCGATTTCCGCTGCCATGGCAGACCCGGCCCGGGCTGCGATCATGATGGCGGACAGAACAGGCCCAAGTTCCCGGATAAGGGTGATGGCTACGGCAGACCCAAGGGTTGCTTCGGACCCGAAATCCACCAGGGTGTAATACCCTTGAAGTCCGAGTACCATGCCGGTGAACATGGCGGTCAAAACAATGACAAACACGGATTTATAGCCGATGAACCACACCTGCTCCATAATCTTGGCAACCTGGACAAAAGGCACAAAATTCCGCAAGAGTCCCTGGATAAAAAAAATCGATATCCGTCCAATGGATCGGGTGTCGTCAATACAGGCCGAACCTAATTTTTCAATACGCAATTTGAGCATAATCTATATTTTATATGCGTTCCACTTTCAAAAGACAAGCGATTTGAATGGAACCCACATACTTGATCAAGTCGATTTGGACTTTTTTCTCTCTGATACAACATAATAATAAAAATTGACACGTATTCATTTTTTTTATACGTATTAGTCAAAGATCTAACAAATTTTCATCCAGGACAAAAAACCATGACCCAAAAAATAACCCTGAGTATACCGGACAGGCTGCATGAAAAGCTCAATGAATGGAGAAGTGCCTTTAATCTTTCAAAAATGTTTCAGGACGCATTGAGTGATGCCATTGAAAAAAAAGAGGCCTTCAGTAAAAAGCTGAGTGAAGAATTTGATATGACCCAGATTATCAATCGGCTTCAACAGGAAAAGGAGCAGTGGCTTAAAAATTTTTATAATGCAGGCCGGAACCGGGGTTTTGGATGGGCCCAGGGCGCCCATTACCAGGATTTACTATACGTATTGGATTGTGACGACACGTGTGACGGGGAGCAAGAGATTGTCCGGCACAGTCGTTTCAAAGCTTATTTCGAGGATCTCTATGATGCCCACGACCTGACCCGCTACACCAACCGAGGTGGTGTTGACCATGAAAAAACATTTTTACAGGGCTGGTTTGATGGGGTAAACGCATTCTGGAATGAAGTCAGGGAGCATATTTAAACATGGAAAAATCCCCCACGATACTCGGCATTGATGCCGGATCCGTATCCGTTCACCTTGCCGTTGTTGATATGGACGGTAATCTTTTGCATAACGCATCTGAATACCACCATGGCGATGTCAGGGTGTGTCTGACAAAAATGCTCGTCCACGAGGCCGTTTCCGCCGTGACCCATGTGGCCAAAACGGCGTCCACACCGGCCGATGTCAATGCAACACTCAATGTTGACGAACAGGTAGCAGTTATTCGCAGTGCCCGTCACCTTCACAACGATTTCAGTGCAATTTTGCATGTGGGCGGAGAAAAATTTTTCCTGAGTCTGTTTGACAGCCATGGCAACTACAGAGGCCAGCGGCAAAATTCCGGATGTGCGGCAGGCACCGGTGCATTCCTGGACCAGCAGGCCGGACGGATTGACCTGCTGGGCTCTGAAAAAATTTCATCCATGGCCCTTGAAAACAATGGTCAACGACCGGATATCGCCACCCGGTGTGCGGTGTTTGCAAAGACAGATCTGATCCATGCCCAGCAACAGGGTTATGATCTCAAACAGATCTGTGACGGGCTTTGCTACGGGCTTGCCCGAAACATTTCCAATACCTTGTTTAAGCAGGATATTCCGGAAAAAGAGATCATCTTCTGCGGTGGCGTTGCCAAAAATGATGCCGTTAAACAACACCTTGAATCCATAATCGGCAAACCCCTTGTTAAAAGCGAACACGTTCTGGTCTACGGGGCCATGGGTGCAGCACTGTGTCTTGTAGATGAAATAAAAAAATCCCAAGAACCTGCTCAGGTCTTTCATAAGGTCAGTACCTTTTTCCTGGAAAAAACCAAAACCGATGCGGGACTCAATCCGGCCCTCGACTTGACTCTGTCTGATTATCCCGACTTTGCATCTGCTACAACCCTTGATTTTGAATCCGTTGAAATTGAAATGTTCAAGTCCATTGAAAAGGGAACCACGATCAAAGGATTTTTAGGGCTTGATGTGGGCTCCACCAGCACCAAAAGTATTATTATTGACCCGGATGGCGAACCGGTTGCCGGATTTTACACCCGGACCGCATCACGGCCTGTGGAAGCAGTTCAGCGCATATTTAAAGCCTGTGATCATCTCATGACCGAGAAAAAGATAAGGTTCCATATCCAGGGGTGCGGCACCACAGGGTCAGGCCGACGCATTGCCGGTAAAATCATTGGTGCCGACCTGGAGCCCGATGAGATAACAGCCCATGCCACCGCAGCGGTAAATCTGCATCCTGATGTGGATACCATCATTGAAATCGGCGGCCAGGACGCCAAATTTACCCTGGTAAAAAACGGCCAGGTGACCGCATCGGTCATGAATGCGGTATGTGCCGCAGGAACCGGCAGCTTTATTGAAGAACAGGCCATGCGCCTTAACTGCCCGTTATCCGAGTACGCCCAAAGGGCACAAGGCATTGCGGCGCCGGTATCCAGTGACCGATGCACCGTGTTCATGGAAAGGGATATCAATTATTTCTTTGCTGAAGGGTATGGGAAAAATGAAATACTGGCCTCTGTACTTCATTCGGTACGCGACAATTATCTGACCAAGGTCGCAAATATTGCCCAGATCGGAGACCGGGTGGTATTCCAGGGCGCCACGGCACGGAACAGGGCCCTCGTAGCCGCCTTTGAGCAGAAGCTGAACACACCCATCCATGTATCCAGATATTGCCATCTTACCGGTGCACTTGGCATTGCCTTGATGGCCGGACAGATGAAAAAACAAGGTGGACTGGCTGAATCGGGCTTCAGGGGGTTTAGCATCTGGAAAGAACAGATTCCAGTGCGGCAGGAAGTGTGCCGACTGTGCACCAACCATTGCAAGATCACCATTGCCGAAGTAAAAGGGCAGACCCTGGCCTATGGATTTTTGTGCGGCAGGGATTACCAGACCAAAAAACGGGTGAAGTCTCCGGATCGTTACGACCTTTTAGGAATTAGAAAAGAGGTTCGGCAAAGCATCTTCCAAGGGGTATCCCTTGCTAAGGACAATGCTAAACAGATCACCATCGGCCTGCCCAACGCCCTTCACATGGTACAGGACATTGATTTCTGGCAGTTTTTTTTCAAGAACCTTGGCTTGCAGGTGGTAACCAGCCGCCAATGCACCGATCCGGTCAAACAGGGCAAACAGGTTGCCGGGGCGGAATTCTGTGCGCCGATGCTTGCCTTGCATGGCCATGTGCAATTCCTTGAGGATAAATGCGATTATATTTTTCTACCCTTTTATTTTGAAGACAAAACCAATGAAAAAGGCGTCCGGCGTCACCACTGTTACTATACTCAGTTTGCACCATCGATTTTAAACCACCTGACAAAACCGGAAAAAATACTCACCCCCCTGGTCAAATATCTGTACACCAACTTTTATACGAAAAAGCAGCTATATGACACATTCGAAAAAATCGGGGCAAATCTCTCCTTTTTTGACATATCATCAGCCTGGGACCGGGCGCTGGCCGTCCAAAAAAACAAGGAGAGCGCCCTGGCCGGACTGTGGACAACCCAAGGATCTGCAGACAAAGCCAACGTGCTGCTGCTCGGCCGACCGTATACGGTTCTATCTTCTTCCATGAACAATAACATCCCTGGTATTTTTGCCAATCTGGGCATTAAGACATTTTTCAATGATATGATTGACCTGGAAGGTGTGGATTACTCGTCCATTGAACCCATGCTCAAGCAAATTCACTGGAAACAAGCGGCCCAAAATCTAAAAGCCGCCTTTGTTGCCGCTGCAACCCCAAATCTGTACCCGGTTTACGTTTCATCATTCAGATGTGCGCCCGATGCATTTGCCGTGGATTACTTCAAGGAAATCATGGCATCAGCAAACAAGCCTTACCTAGTGTTGGAACTTGATGAACATGACTCCAGTGTGGGTTATGAAACCCGCATTGAAGCCGCTGTCAGGGCATTTGACAATCACAGATCCCAGGATCAGCCCCCACGGCCCCCGGACATATCGTTATTTACCCCCAAATTTGATAAAAGCATTGAGCAAAAAACCGTCATTTTTCCCAACTGGGATGCCATATCAGGGCACATCATTGTCAACATCTTTAAAAATGAAGGGCACAATGCCCTATTAATGGAAGAGGACCAGGATACCCTCAAAAAAGCGCTTTTAACAAACACCGGCCAGTGCCTGCCATTAAATGCCGTGGCATCAGGATTTATCCACACCGTAGAAAAATACGGCCTGGCCCCGGAAAATACGGTGTTATGGCTGAATGAATCCGATATTGCCTGCAACATAAAAATGTACCCCTACCATATCCAGAAAATTTTGACCCGCCATGGAAAAGGATTTGAAAACGCCAGGGTCTATCTGGGGGAACTCTCCCTTTTTGACCTGGGGATCAAGGCGTCCACCAATACCTATTTTGCCTATATGTTCGGCGGACTTTTCAGAAGCATCGGCTGCAAAATAAGACCCTATGAAATAAATAAGGGACAGACCGATCAAGCGTTGCACACCGCAGCCTCGATCATGGGAACGGCGTTTCTCACGGGCGGATCAAAGGAAAAAGCCCTCAAAGAGATCATGTCCATATTTGAACAGATCCCGGTAAAAAAAGAGAAACGGCCCAAGGTGGGAATATTCGGGGACCTGTATGTCCGGGACAACCGAATCATGAATCAGAACCTGATCCAGTTTATTGAAGACAATGGCGGTGAAGTGGTGACCACACCTTATTATCAATATGTCCAGATTATCGCCAATGCCTATTTTAAAAAATGGTTCAAAGAGGGAAAATACTTAAGCCTGATTTCAAACAAGGCCCTGCTTGCAGCCGTTAAAACCATGGAGAGAAAATATTATCCATTTTTTGCACCGTTTTTCAATGAAGCGGAACTCAAAGTCAATGCGTCCTATGAACATATTCTTGAAACCTACGGCATGCTGCCCGAACATACCGGAGAGTCCATGGATAACCTGCTCAAAATCCATTACATTGTCAATGAGCATCCGGATTTAGCCCTTCTGGTTGCCGTCAATCCGGCATTTTGCTGTCCGGGTCTTGTCACCGAGGCCATGGCGTCCCAGATTGAACGAAAGGTTGGCGTACCGGTCATTAACATTACCTATGATCTGTCCGGAGGCAACAAAAATAAGGCGGTGGTGCCGTTCCTGAAATACTTGAGGACGCCCCCCTATTCCCAGAGCCGGAAGGCCTCTGTCTGACGCTTGGCCGGCAGGTACGCCTTGATTTCAGGATATCTTTTTACAAAGGCATTCTGAAATTCAAGGCGTTTGACATTGAACCGGTTGTGGGAGTCAACGGCCCTGCGGTAACGCAGATAATATTCGTCATAATTTTTTAGGTGTGTTATGCTTTCCGCCTTGGTTATGGCGTCAAAATTCCGGTAACAGAAGCGCAGCAGGGTTTCAAAATTATCCAGATAATTTTTAAGGCTTTTAAAGTGTGCAATGACAATACGGTTGTTATAAAATCTATTGATTTCATAGACCCATTGCAAATCTTTTTGGGTAAAAAAATCCTTATGTTTTTCCACAAACTCAATCATTTGTTCGATGGCGGCCTTGTTATCCCGCATCGACCGACGAAGTGCGTCTATAAACTCAATCGTTTGCTTAAGTTTATCTACGTTTGACTGAACCTTAGATCGCAGCTCAAGTTCAACCAAGTCATTGTCCAGATTCTGGGTGGTCAGTTTTAAAATTTCACTGTAACGGATGAGTTGCCGGGTTACAGGCGGCAAATGGGCATATTTATATGTTGTCTTCATTTTGGAATAGATATAAATTTCGCCACCGGTTACGAGCGAAAAACAAATCAAGAAAATTAATAACAGAATCTGCTTTCGGTTTGTCCTGGATTTGAATATGAAATACGGCGTGGTGACAGGCGCTGCAAATACAATGGCAGCCCACCATAGAGGAAGGTTTTGACGCCTGCATGCCAAGAACATCAGACCGGATAAAATGAAAATAAAGGGGAAATAAATATAATACACAGGTTGAAATTTCCTATAGGTTTAATTTTTTCTATGGGACGTCACGGCATAACCAATACCGTCAGACGTTAGTGTAACAGCGCCCATCAGATCAGTTCGAAAAACTGAGATGTTGTTTCGTCGATAACGCCTTAAAACCGTCCGGCAGGGGAATTTATGTCTGTTCATATATCCACACGATATTATTACCCCTGACGGACCTACTTTATCAAGGAAAAGTTCATTTGAGCTGGTACAGCTGCCGTGATGGGGGGCCATAAGAACATCTGATTTAAGGTAAAAATTTTTTGTGTTTACAAGTTCTATTTCTCTTTTTTCTTCGATATCGCCTGGAAAAAGCATGGAAAAAGATAAAAATTCAATCCGTGTTACCAGGCTGTTATCATTACCGTGGTCACCTGAAGGCAGGCGTTTTCTACCCAAAATGCTAATCTTAACCTGATCCCATAAAAGAAGATGGGGATCAGAGCCTGGGACATTGATCTGCAAATCTTTCTCCTTGGCGATTCGCATCAAATGCTTAAACACACCCGATGAGGAAGTATCGTGATTTTTTACCCATTGCCTGACCCTGAAATTCTCAAAAATAAATGGAAGGCCATTAATATGGTCGCTGTCCGGATGTGTCAAAATAACGGCATCAAGGGTCTTAATCCAGTTTTGCCACAAAAAAGGTCCTACAATATATCGACCGGTGTCAAACGTGGATCGGCCACCAAATCCTCCGGCATCAATGAGCAGGGTTTTTCCGTCAGGAGTCATGATAACGGCGGCATTGCCTTGGCCGACATCCAGGGTTTGCACCACA
Source organism: uncultured Desulfobacter sp. (assembly GCF_963666675.1). Classification (NCBI taxonomy): domain Bacteria; kingdom Pseudomonadati; phylum Thermodesulfobacteriota; class Desulfobacteria; order Desulfobacterales; family Desulfobacteraceae; genus Desulfobacter; species uncultured Desulfobacter sp. The sequence continues at coordinate 3,962,279 of NZ_OY762929.1, forward strand.
AGTTTTCCCGGATAAAACCTTTTCCACAGTCCCTGGCCTGTGGATATAATCCCCCCGGCAACCAGAAGAGAAGTCAGGTATATGGCCCCCTTGTTCTTTTTCAGGATTGCATATCCAAGACAAAGTATCAATGCGTAATATAAGGTCATTTCAATTGGCCGGGGGGTTACGACCCTGGCCCAGGTCCAGTCAAACCCTGCAATCCAGTCAATGCCCTGAAGACAATAAGAGAGGATATGGATATCCAAAGTTAGCAAAAGGTGCGTAAGTCCGGGCCAAAGCTCCATGGCCACAAGGCCTGCCAGTCCCAACGGGAGAGATAAAAAGCCGATCACAGGGATCATGACAAAATTGGTCGCCACCTGAACCAGGGGGAACATATTAAAATAAAATGCCGTTACCGGGGCTGCGCCGATCCCTGCAAATACCGTTGTCGAAACCATTACACAGATTCTTTTGACCCATTTATTTTCAGGCAGCCCTACGCTCTGCCCCAAAAAAACAAAGCCTGTAATAATAAAAAAAACACAGGCAAAGGAGAGCTGAAAAGAGATGGAAAACAAGGCGCCCGGATCAATCAAAAGAATTAAACTTGCAGCGAAGTAAAGCGTATTTAAAGGGTCTTTCTCTTTTTCTATGAGAAAAGAGGTTAAAAAAACGGCCGCCATGATCAAAGCTCTTTGGGTGGATGGTGAAAACCCGGCAAAAAAGGCATAGGCCGTCAAAGGCAATAGTGTCAGCAATCCTGCCGTTTTTTTGGCGAGCCCTGTTATGACAAACGCCGGTTTAAGATTTAAAATAAAAATGAAAATAGAAAAAAAACCAAGCCCAACTAGGGACATATGCAGCCCGGAAACCGCTAAGACATGTGAAAGTCCTGCTTTGGAAAAGTTATCTCGGGTTTTCACATGAATCTTCTCTTTTTGTCCGGTAACCAAGGCGGTGAGCACGGCCCCGGCCTGATCGGAAAAAAAATCAGGCTGAGGTCCGTCGACACTTTGGACGGCTTTTGCCAGATGGTTTGAAAAACGGTCTCGGTTCCGCTGCACTATCCGCATGACCCGGGCTAAATAATCGCTATCAACCGGACCTATTTGAACAATGGTGCCTGAATTGGCGTAAACGCTGCCGGTTATGCCTTGAAGACGCATTCTAAATTCATAATCATACCCGCCGGGGTTGGAAAAATTTCGTATGGCTCTGATTTTTGAGTTAATGGCAATGTGTTCGCCAAAACGTAAAGGAGGGCCGGCTTGTTTTGCATAATTATGATACACGGTTAATATTAATTTTCCAACGACAGTATCAGCATCGATACGCGTACAAATTATGGTGTATCTGGTTTTATTTTGATATTTTTTGGGAAGAGAGTCAATTACACCTAAAATTTGGTGTGAGTGACCATCGCAAAAGCGAAGAACTGAATGATCTATGTCGCAGATACCTGCCATGCGAAACATTGTCAATCCAAAGGCAGCGAGACATGAGAAAAAAATAAATTTATCAGGTTTAAATAAAATAAAAAGTATTGCGACTGGCAGACACGTTCCAATAAAATATATCCAGGGGTGAACCGGTGCCAAGCACCCTGCAGCGGCACCGGTTACAAAGGATAGAAACACAAAAAACATTGGCGCAAGTGTCAGCTTATGCCAAATGTTCATCTGTTCTCCTTAAACATTGTCTACACACACGAGATCAATGATGTCAGGATGAAATTCGTTTAATATCTGCTCCCAAACCTTCAAATTTTTTTTCAATGGTCTCATACCCCCGGTCCATATGATACACGCGGCTGATAATAGTAGTACCCTGGGCAACTAAGCCAGCTATCACAAGTGAAGCACTGGCACGAAGGTCTGAGGCCATAACCGGTGCCCCCTGCAGATGTGACACGCCACGGACATTAGCGATATTCCCGCCTGAAATTTTAATGTCAGCACCCATCCGCAATAATTCATTGGCATGGATAAAACGATTTTCAAAGATAGATTCATGGATCATGCTGTTGCCCTGGGAGATGGTCATCAGCGCCATGAACTGGGCCTGCATATCAGTGGGAAACCCAGGATATGGCAGGGTTTTTATATCAATATTCCTTATGATTTCGGTGCCTTTAACATGAATACTGTCCTCAAAACTCTCAACCATGGCACCGGTGGCCTTAAGTTTACTGATTACGCCGCCTAAATGATCCGGTACACAGTCCCGGATCATAACATCTCCCCGGGTAGCTGCGGCAGCCACCATAAACGTGCCGGTTTCAATCCGGTCCGGTATAACACGACAAGTCATTCCGTGAAGGCCACGGACCCCGTCAATGGTGATAATAGGCGTACCCGCACCATGGATATTGGCTCCCATCTGGTTTAATGCATCTGCCAGACATATGATTTCAGGCTCCCTTGCCGCATTTCTCAAGGTGGTTTTCCCCTTGGCTAAAACAGCTGCCATCATAAGGTTTTCCGTGCCGGTCACTGTTGGGATGTCAAAGTAAATCTCATTGCCGATCAGTCCCCCTTCGGCCTTTGCTTCAATATATCCGCCAGCAATTGAAATGGTAGCCCCCAACGCTTCAAGGCCCGAAAGATGCATATTTACAGGACGGGCACCGATGGCACATCCGCCGGGCATAGACACTTTGGCCCGGCCGAATCTTGCCACAAGCGGACCTAAAACCAGAATAGATGCCCGCATCTTTCTAACCAGTTCATACTCGGCT